>JACCUC010000155.1 GCA_013812065.1 Thermoleophilaceae bacterium
GGCCGGTACCGGCGCGCGCGCCGGCTCGCCGCCCGCGGTGCCCGGCGCGGGTGACGGGAGAGGGGAGCGTCCCGCCGCCCCTCGCGCCAGGAACCGCCGCTCCCGCAAGAGGCACGGTCGCCGATGAGCATGCTCGTGTGGGTGATGATGGCGATCGCCATCTGGCACTTCACGGTCTTCGTGCCCGACCGCTTCTGGGGCGGGATCGCGGGCGCGTTCGTCGCCGCCATCGTCGGCGCGGCCGTGTTCGGGGTCGTGGTGTCGGGCTTCGCGGTGCCGGGTGAGTCGGAGACGAACGTCGTCCAGGCGATGATCGCCATTCCCGGCTCCCTGCTCGGGCTCGCGGCGGCCTACGTCTACGGCGCTCGGACCGACCCCTCGGCGTAGGGCTCCGACGCCGCTCGGAAGAAACCGAGCAGCGGGCTCCCCGGTCGGACCGACACGAGCGCCGCGCCAAGCGGGCCCGCCGGCGTGGGTCCGTCGCCGGGGGCGAGAAGCGGCGTTCCGTCCGCTTCTCCACTCAGGATGGACTGGATGGTCACCTCTTCGATACGTTGGGATTGCTCGCCCTACTGCGGAGAAGACGCGGCCGAGATCGAGCGCGCGCTCGGCGTTTCGCGGACGGTCGCGGCGATCCTCGTGCGCCGCGGACACGGGACCACGGCGGCGGCCGAGCGCTTCCTGCGGGCCGATGACCGACACGATCCGTTCGCCTTCGCGGGCATGCGCGACGCGTGCGCGCTGATCCTCGAGCACGTCGTGCGCGGGTCACGGATCGTCGTGCACGGCGACTACGACGTCGACGGGGTCTCCTCGACGGCAATCATCGTTCGGTCGCTGCGCCGGCTCGGGGCGGACCCCGGCTGGCGCCTGCCGAGCCGCTTCGACGGCGGCTACGGGCTTTCCACGGCGACGGTCGAGGAACTAGCGCGCTCGGGCACGGGGCTGCTGATCGCCGTCGACTGCGGGATAACGTCGGCGCCTGAGATCGGCGCCGCACACGCCCTCGGCCTCGATGCGGTGGTCGTCGACCATCATCGCCCGGCCGAGCGGCTCCCGAGCTGCCCGATCGTCCACCCGACGGTCAGCGGCTACCCGTTCGCGGACCTGTGTGCCGCCGGCGTCGCGCTCAAGCTCGCCCAGGCCCTCGAGGCCACGGCGGGCCAGGACCCCGCGCGCGCCGAGGAGGACCTCGACCTGGTGGCCCTGGCCACCGTGGCCGACCTCGTGCCCCTACGGGGAGAGAACCGCCGCCTCGTGCGCGAGGGCCTTCGCGTGCTCGCGCGCACCGCGAAGCCCGGTCTGCGGGCGCTGATGGCTGTGGCGGGCGTCGACCCCGCGCGGATCGACGCACACGCGCTCGGTTTCCGGCTCGCCCCGCGGCTCAATGCCGCCGGCCGGCTCGGGCGAGCCGACAGCGCGCTCGAGCTCCTGCTCGGCGACGACCGGGCGTGGGCCGACGAGGTCGCGGCCGAGCTCGACCTGCTGAACCGCGAGCGCCGCGCTGCCGAGCAACGCATCCTGCTCGCCGCGGAAGCCGCTCGAGGCGAGGCGCCCGAGGGACCGGCGCTCGTGCTCGCCGGAGAGGGCTGGCACCCCGGCGTGATCGGCATCGTGGCCTCGCGGATGGTCGAGCGCCACGGGCGGCCGTGCATCCTGATCGCGCTCGACGGCGACTCCGGGCGGGGCTCGGGGCGCAGCATTCCCGCCTATGACCTCCACGCCGGTCTCAGCGCCTGCGCCCACCATCTCGGGCGCTTCGGTGGTCATCCCGCCGCGGCCGGGCTCGAGCTCGAGACCGCAAGCCTCGACGCCTTCCGAGCCGCCTTCCTCGAGCATGCTCGTGCCGTTCTCTCGCCCGAGGATCTCGTCCCCGTCGAGCGCGTCGACGCGGTGGTGCCCGCTGCGACGGTCGGGCTCCCGCTCGCCGAGGAGCTCGAGTTGCTCGCGCCGTTCGGGCAGGGCAACCCGCGTCCGACGCTGCTCGTGCCCGCCGCGCACGTGGGAGACGTACGCGCGCTCGGTGCCGACGGCGAGCACGCGGCGCTCACGCTCTCGAGCGGCGGAACCCGGGCGCGCGTGGTCGCCTTCCGGACCACGCCGGGGTCTATCCGCGGGCGCGCCGATCGCCGGCAGGACGTCGCCGCGCGGCTCGAGCTCAACGAGTGGAACGGCGCGGTCGAGCCGCGGCTCGTACTGCGCGCGCTGAACGAGACCGAGGCGGGGGAATGCGCCGTCCTGGGAGCCGAGACGCCGCTCTGGGATGCCATCGAGCGCGAGCTCTCCACGCGCCTGTCGGCCGCGCCGGACGAGGGCGCCGGCGCCCGGACGGTGACCGATCGCCGCGGCGATGGCTTCGCCGGCACCGTCGGGGATCTCCTCTCCTCGGGCGAGGACGTACTCGTCGTCTGTGTCGACGTCCCTCGCCGGCGGCGCGCGGTCGAAGGGTTGGTCGGGGCGCTCGGGCGAACGCTGCGCGGAGGCGGCGGCAGGTCGACCCAGCTCGCCCTCGTCTCGTGGGCAGCGCTCGAGCGCGACCCGGGACTGGCGCGAGCCTACCCGCACCTGGTCGCCCTCGACCCACCCGAGAACGCCCGCGGGGAGCGCCTCCTCGACGCCACGCCGGGACCGCCCGGCGCGGAGACCACTGCTCGCGCGCACCTCTGCTGGGGCCGGTCGGAGGTCGACTTCGTCCGGCGGTCGGCGCGCGCCCGGCTCGAGCTGCGCCCGGCGCTCACCGAGCTCTACCGAGCGCTTCGGAGCGGCGGCGGAGAGCTTTCGGGTGAGGCGCTGGCGCGCGCGCTGTGCGGGGACGGGCCGTATTCGCGCGAGCCCGAGCTGTGCGCGCGCCTGCTACGCGTCCTCGGTGAGCTGGAGCTCGCCGACTACACGTGCCGAGCCGGGAGCGAGCCGGTATGCGGGTTGAGCGCGCATGTCCCACGAGTCGAGCTCGAGCGCTCGCCGACCTACCGCGCCTCGCTGGCTCGCCTAGAGGAGGCCCACGCCTACCTGCGAGACGGAGCGCTGCGCGCTCGTCTCGATCCCTCCCCCGCGGGCGCGGGGGCGGCCGCCGGGACGGTTGCGACCGACCGCCGGCCCGCCGCCGCGGAGGTCGCCGCCTGAAGGGCTACCTGCACTCCGCCGAGGGCGGCCGAGCGCTCACCGACGCCCGCCGGTCGAAGTCGCCCACGGGGGTACACTCGGGTTCATGGCCAAGACCTCGCAAACGAGCGCCCCGCGGCGGTCGCGCGGCGGCGGCGAGAACGGAGACGGCGGCACCGAGGCGCCGCCGAGGAGGGACGCGGCCGCAGACGCGCTCGACGTGACGCGCACGCCGGTCGACGAGGCCGGCGGGAGCGACGGCTTCGACGGCGAGCCGGGCGCTCGCCGGACCGCCTCGACGGCCACCTCGGCCACCATCCACGAGCTCGACGAGCGCGAGCGCGGACTGCTCGAGGACCTCTTTGCGGTCATCGCCGAGCACGCCGAGGAGGCCCCACAGTCGATCGACCGCGAAGCCGTGGCGAGCGCCCTTGCCTTCGCCTGCGATCACCACGCCGATCAGCGCCGCCGCTCGGGCGAGCACTTCATCACCCACCCCGTCGGGGTGGCCAAGATCTGCGCGGGCATGCGCGCGGACACGGCGACCCTGGTCGCCGCGCTCCTCCATGACACCGTCGAGGACACGAGCGCGTCGCTCGCCGAGGTTCGCTCGGAGTTCGGCGACGAGGTCGCCGAGCTCGTCGACGGGGTGACCAAGCTCGCCGGCATCACCTTCCAGTCCAACGACGACCGCCAGGCCGAGAACTACCGCAAGATGATGCTCGCGATGGCGGCCGACCTGCGGGTCATCCTCGTCAAGCTCGCCGACCGCCTCCACAACATGCGCACGATCGGGGCGCTGGCGAAGGACAAGCAGAAGGAGAAGTCGAAGGAGACACTCGACATTTTCGCGCCGCTCGCCCATCGCCTGGGCATCCACGCCATCAAGTGGGAGCTCGAGGACCTCGCCTTCCAGACGCTCCACCCGCGCAAGTACAAGGACATCAAGGCGCTCGTCAGCCAGCAGCGGATCGAGCGCGAGGGTTACGTGGAGCGCGCCGGCCACTACCTCGAGCAGGAGCTCGAGGACGTCGACATCGACGCCGAGATATCCGGCCGCGCCAAGCACTTCTACTCGATCTACGTGAAGATGACCCGCAAGGGCCGCGAGTTCAACGAGATCTACGACCTGACCGCCATGCGCGTCCTCGTCGGCTCGGTCAAGGACTGCTACGGGGCGATCGGCGTCATCCACTCGCTTTGGAAGCCGCTCCCGGGCCGGTTCAAGGACTGGGTGGCGATGCCGAAGTTCAACGGCTACCAGGCCCTCCACACCACGGTGATCGGGCCCGAGGGGCGCCCGCTCGAGATCCAGATCCGAACCCGCGACATGCACGCCACCGCCGAGTACGGCGTCGCCGCGCACTGGATGTACAAGGACGACCCCACCGACGGCGACGGTCGCGTCGACGCCCGCAAGCGCGACGAACGCGTCGACTGGCTGCGGCGCCTCGTGGACTGGCAGGACGAGCTGTCGGATCCGCAGGAGTTCGCCGAGACCCTCAAGGCCGATCTGTTCGAGGACGAGGTGTTCGTTTTCACGCCCAAGGGCGAGGTCAAGTCGCTCGCCGCGGGCGCGACGCCGCTCGACTTCGCCTACGCCGTGCACACCGACGTCGGCCACCGCTGCGTCGGGGCCAAGGTCAACGGCAAGATCGTCCCCCTGCACTACGAGCTGCAGTCGGGCGACATCGTCGAGGTCCTTACCTCCAAGCAGGAGCGCGGACCCTCCCGCGACTGGCTCGCGCTCGCCAAGACCACCCGCGCCCAGTCGAAGATTCGCGCCTGGTTCAAGCGCGAGCGCCGTGAGGACTCGGAGCGAGCCGGCCGCGAGGCGCTTCAGGAGCACCTCCGCCGCGCCGGCCTCCCCGCTCAGAAGATGGCGGGCTCGCCGCTGCTCGCCGACGTCATCCGCGAGATGGGCTTCAGGAAGGGCGAGGACTTCTACATCGCCCTCGGCGGCTCGAAGATCTCGGCCACGGTCGTCGTCAACAAGCTCATGCAGCGTCTCCAGCAGGGCGAGGCCGCCGACGAGGAGCCCCGCGGCGCGGGCGAGCTGATCGCGCCCCGGCGTGGTGCGGCCAAGCCGACTAGCTCCTCGTCGGGCCTGGGCATCAAGGTCGACGGGATCGACGAGGTCATGGTGCGCCTCGCCAAGTGCTGTCGCCCCGTGCCCGGCGATCCGATCGTCGGCGACATCTCACTCGGCAAGGGCATCACCATCCATCACGAGGAATGCACGAACGCACGCGCCCTGGCGCGCACCCCCGAGCGCTTCGCCGGCGTCGCCTGGGACGGCGAGGGCGCCTCGTCCTTCCGCGCCGAGCTGCAGGTCGACGGCTACGACCGCCATCGCCTGCTCGAGGACCTCTCTCGCACGTTCTCGGAGGCGGGCGTCAACATCGTCGAGGCCCGCTGCGTGACCGAGTACCCGATGGTCAAGAACCGCTTCGTGGTCGAGGTGGGGGACACCCAGACCCTCAAGAACTGCGTCGGGCGGCTGCGCAACGTCGACTCGGTGTTCGACGCCTATCGCGTGACGCCGACGGGCTGACACGCGCTGTGGCGAGGCGGCCGGGGAGGCGGTCAGGCCACCACGCGTAGCGCCCTCGGCCGCACCCCGTACACGACCTCGTCGCGCTCGCCGAGGTAGTCACCGTCGACCTCGAGCGGGAAGGACGTGTCGCCCACCGCCGTCACCCTGGCCTCCCGCACGCCGGGAAAGCCCTCGATCTGGCGGTGACGCTGGACGGTGGCCGCCCGCCCCGAGAACATCCGCGGCAGCACGGTCGGCAGCTCGACCGGGCGCGAGCGCTTGAGCACGGCCAGCGAGATGGTTCCGAGCTCGAGCCCCGCCCCCTCGCACACGCGGATCGGTCGGGAGCGGAAGAACGTGAAGGGATCACCGTTCTGGACGATCATGGTGACCCCCTCCACCGTGCGCCCGCCGGCCTCCACGCGCACCCGCGGAGGGCTCACCAGGTACCGGCGCAGGAAGGTCGAGACCGCCGAGTAGGTGAAGTACCACTCGCGCATGCTCGCCTTGAGGTGCGGGCGGCTGTCGACGCGCTCGACCACGCTCGCGTCGAGCCCGATGCCCGAGGCGAACACGAAGTAGCGATCGTCGACGCGACCGAGGTCGACGCGCCGCGGCCGGAAACCGTCGGCAAGCGCGAGCAGGTGCTCGGTGGCGTCGACCACATCGGCGGGGATGCCGAGCGTGCGGCAGAAGACGTTGGTCGAGCCGCCCGGGAGGCAGGTGAGGGGCACGCCGCTGCCGGCCAGGCCGTTGGCCGCCTCGTTGATCGTCCCGTCGCCGCCGAAGGCGACGACCACGTCATAGCGGGCGGCGGCCGCCTCGCGGCACAGCTCGGTGGCGTGGGATCGTGCCTGGGTCTCGACGGCCTCGACCGAGTAGCGGGCGCCGAGGGCGTAGACGACGAGGTTGCGCAGGCGGTCGGAGACCGTGGTCGCGTACGGATTGACGATCACGAGCATCCGCCGCTTCGCCGTGCGCTCGGGAAGCACGCGCTCGGCGAGGTCCTCGGCGCGCTCGAGCGCGGTCTCCGCGGTGGTCATCGAACTGATTACCCGCGGTGGCGGAGGGAGTTACGAGCGAGCCCGCCGGGCGGTGGCCGCCGCCCGAGACCGTGAGCTCGTCGCGCCCGCCGTCGCCACGGCGAGCTGCTGGGACGTCACGGGCTCGGTCGCGGTGCCTGGTCGGGGACGTCGGGCGCCGAGGCCATCTCGAGGTCGGCGCTTCCCCGGCGCAGGAGGTCCCGCACGAGCCCCCCAAACGTCGGGACCGGCAGGGTGCTGACCATCAGCGCCGACAGGACCGCCGTGGCGAGCCATACGAGCGCGGGGGGCGTTCCGCTCACCGCGAGCGCCACGACGATCACCGCGGCCGGGGGGATCGGAAAGCCGACGAAGTGGTCGCGGTTCTCGAGCAGCGAGAAGCGGGCGAGCCGCCAAGCTCCGGAGAGCACAAAGGCCAGGCACGCGCCCATCCCGGCGACCGCGATGCCGTCGAGCGGCCCGCTGTAGAGGATGAAAGCGGGCGCCGCCCCGAAGGAGACCAGGTCGGCGAGCGAATCGAGCCGCGAGCCGAACACGCTCTCGCACCGCTGCCGCCGGGCGATGATCCCGTCGACGCTGTCGCACGCCGCCGCCACACCCACCAGGGCAGCCGCCCACACGAGCTCGCCCTGAGCGGCGAGGACGAGGGCGAGGAAGCCGGCCACGAGGTTGCCGCTCGTCACGATGCTGGCGGGGCTCACGAAGTCCTTCACGCGACGACCTCCTCACCACGGGCGCGGGAGATCGGGGCGTGGCGGTCGCGCTCGTCCTCGCGCGCCCGATGGCGGGCGAGCGGGCTCGCGCCGGCTCGGACCCGCTCGCCGACGCGCACGCAGACCTCGGCGCCGTCCGCCGGAAGGACCACGTCGACGCGCGAGCCGAAGTGGATCATGGCGAGCCGCTGTCCCGCGGTGAGCTCTTGCCCGAGCCTCACCCAGGGCGAGACGCGCCGCGCGACCATTCCCGCCACCTGGGCGACGACCACCCGCCCCCGGGGGCCGTCGATGGCGAGGCGACGCCGGCGGTTATCCTCGGCCTTGCGCTGGAAGGCCGGGCGGAAGCCGCCCGCCAGCTCTTCCTCGAGCGCGATCCGACCGGCCACGGGACTACGCGTCACATGAACGTCGTAGAGCGCCAGGAAGGTGCTTACGCGCGTACCCTGGCCGCCCTCGAGCCAGGGCTCGGCCACCCGGTCGACAGCGGTCACCACGCCGTCGGCGACGGCGTAGACGACGCTCTCGTCGGGATCGAGGCGACGCTCGGGGTCGCGGAAGCAGAGCAGGGCGGGCGCCGCGGCAGCGATGAGCGCGCGGGCGGCGGCGCGAAAGCCGGCCGCCAGCAGGACGGCCTCGAGCACGACCACACCGACGAGGTAGCGCCGTGCCTCCCGCAGGGCGCGCCAGGTCATCGCTCCCCCGCATGCGACCGAGGATCGCCCTGACAGGCGTACAGAAAGGCGGGCGGCACGTTGAGCGGCGACAGCCGTCGCCGGACATTGGTGAAGGTCTGGCGGAGCTCGCGCTCGATCAGCGGAGAATATTGCAGCACGAGCATGATGCCGTCACGCCCGAGCACGTCGCGCGCGGCGCGGAGTATCTGCTTGCGCTCGGGGATCTGAAGGGAGGTGAAGGGGACCGCCGAGACGATCACGTCGACCGTCTCGCCGTCGAGGTGGCGGGCGACGTCCACCGCGGAGTCGTTGACGACGCTCAGCCGCGGGTCCCGGAGTTCGGAGGCGAGCGCTGAGGACAGGTCGGGATCGACTTCGAAGGCGAGCACGCGCGCGTCGGAGCCCATGCGTTCGAGGATCGCCCGAGTGTAGACGCCGGTACCGGCGCCGAGCTCGACCACCCACCGTGCCTGCTCGACCGGCGCGAGGTCGAGGGTGTCGCGCACGGTCCGCCGCGAGGTCGGCAGAACGGCACCGACCTTGCGGGGACTGGCGAGAAAGGAGCGCAGGAAGCGGCGGCGGTCGCCTCCCGCGCTATCGCTGGGAGCCCTTCCCATCCGTGGGCTATTCCCGAACCGCCACAGCGCTACTCGGCGGCGAGGAAGCGCACGACGCCCGCCGACTCCCGCTCCCGTATGCGCCCCGCGTTCAAAAGCAGGTCGGTGTGACCGAGCACTTCGGAGAACGTGAGATAGGCCTGAGTCAGGGCGCGCTCGCCCCATAGGGCCACCGCGAGCTCGTGGGCGTTACGCGGGCGCTCGGAGATGAGCCCGTAGATCTTCTCCGCCCGCCGCTCGTGCAGGGCGCGGCGGGTGTCGATCATCGCGCGGTGGTCGGAGACCGCGTCGCCATGGCCGGGAAGGACGAGAGCGAGATCCATCGCGCGCGTGCGCTGCAGGGACTCGAGATAGACCACCAGGGCCTGCGGCCGGTCTCCCCCGTGGGGTGCGCGCGTGATGAGCGGGTTCGAGGAGATGTCCTTGAGCAGGTGGTCGCCGCCGATGAGCAGGCGCCGGGAGGTATCATGGAAGACGGTGTCCGAGGGCGAGTGCCCGGGGCGCAGCGCCACGTCGAGCGTCCGGTCGGCCAGCTCGATGTGGTCGCCGGCGTCGAGCACTCGGTCGACGGCGGTGTGCGCGCCCCAACCGCGAAAGGCATCCCTTACCGACTGAAGTGCGCGGGCGGTGTCGGCCGGCAGGCCATGGCGCCGCATGATCTCGACCGCGAAATCGTGGTCGGCATCGATCTCCTCGCCGTAGCGCTCGACGAACGGCCGTAGGACCTCGCTCGCCGCCACCTCGGCCCCCGAGCGGCGGTGTATGACGTCGACCAGACCGAGGTGGTCGACGTGCTGGTGGGTCAGGACGACGAGCTCGAGATCGGCCAGGGCGTGCCCGCGCGCGGCCAGCGCCCGCTCGAGAGCGTCGAGAGAGGTCCCGGAGTTCGGTCCGGTGTCCACCAGCGTCAGGGGCTCGTCCTCGATCAGGTAGACGTTCACCCGGCCGACGGCGAACGGCGTCGGGAGGGCGATGCGGTGGATGCCCTGCGCGGCCGCCTCCGCGAACGGGTCGGTGCTCATGCGCGGCTCGGGGCCTCGAGCGAGAGGTCGTCGGCGTCGAGGAAGACGGCGGCGAGGCGGGCGCCGAGTACGGAGGAGCGCATGAGGCCGGCTGACCCTAGATGATCGATTCCTGGCGGCCGACGGGTCCGGCCCATACGGTCCCGTCCGAGCGACGCCCTAACAATCGACCTCGCCTCGCGTCCCAGGAACGAGTGAGCCAGCAGCTGAACCCCCCATCGTCCACCCCCGCGCACCCCGAACCGCCTTCGCCGGCCACGGCGACGAGCGACTCAGGCGGGACCTTCGACGGAGATCTCGCCAAGGCGGTCCTCGATCGCCTTCCCCACGGAATCGTGGTGATCGATGGCACGCGGGAGGTCGTCGCCCTCAACGCAATGGCGCGCGAGCAGCTCGCCGGAGCCCTCCAGCAGCCGGATGGCGCGCCGGCGCGCTGCTGTGACCTCTTCCGCTGCCACGATCCCGAGGGCCCGTTGCCTCGCGACTGCCTGACCCTGCTCGCCCGCGCGGCCGCCGCGCCGCTTCCCGAGATCCGCGTCGACCTGCCTTCCGCCGCGGCCGGCGACGCCGCCTGGGTCACCGTTACTCCGCTCGAGCAGCCGCAGGGGCACGTCGTCGTGGCGCTGCGGCCGGGTGAGCGCGCCGATAGGCGTCGGCGTACCGAGCCCCACTGGACCGGGCGGCCTCGCCTGAAGGTCTGCACGCTGGGGCGCACGCGCGTCGAGAGCGCCGAGGGTCCGATCGGAGGCGCCTGGCTCGAGCACCGGGCCGGCCAGCTCCTCAAGCTGCTCGTCTGCGAGCGCGACCGGACGCTGACCGCCGAGGAGATCGCCGAGGCGCTGTGGCCCGCCACCGGGCGCGGCGCCCCGGCGACCGTTCGCTACGTCGTCCACGTCCTGCGCCAGCGGATCGAGCCGACCCGCTCGAGCGGCGATCCCTCCGCCTTCATCGTCGCCCGCAACGGCGGCTATGCGGTCGACCGGGCACGGGTCCGCGTCGACGCCGACGAGTTCGAGGCCGCCGTCGAGGCCGGGCTCGGCGCCTTCGCGCGCGGTGAGGCCTCGGCCGCCTCGGAGTCGCTCGAGGAGGCCCTGCGCCTCTACGAGGGAGACTTCCTGGCCGACGAGCCGTCCGCCGCGTGGGCGTTCCTCGAGCGCGAACGGCTGCGTAACCTGGCGAGTCGCGCGCTGCTCGCCGCCGGACAGCTCGCCCTCGACGCCGGCGATCCCGATGCCGCCGCCGTCCGGCTCGAGCGCGCAGCGGAGCTGCACCCCCTCGACACGGGGATCCAACGACGGCTGATCGCCCTGTGCCTGCGACGGGAACGCGAGAGCGAGGCGGCGCGGCGCTACGAGGCGCTGCGTGCACGGCTCGATTGTGAGCTCGGAAAGCCGGTCGAGTTCGAGCTCGCGGAGCTCCTCGCCGAGCGCGGCGAGCCGCTGCGGCTTGCCTGATCCCGAGCCTTCGTTCGGACCCCGAGCCGCTCAGCCCCGAATCAGCCCGAGCACCTCGTCGCGGTGCGCCTCCATGTCCTCTTGGGAGACGAGCGACTCGAGGTTCAGCCGCAACAGCGGCTCGGTGTTCGAGGGCCGGACGGTGAAGTGCCAGCCCTCGAAGTCGACCGACACGCCGTCGAGGTGGCCGATCTCGGCCCCCGCCTCGCCGTAGCGCTCGGCGAGCTCCTCCATCTTGGCGTCGGCGTCCTCGACCTCGGAGTTGATCTCCCCGGAAACGAAATAGCGCTCGTGCAGGGGCGCGAGGAGCTCGCTCATGCGCTTTTCCTCGCGCGAGAGGAGCTCGAGAACGAGCAGGGCGGGGATCGTCCCGGAGTCGGCACAATAGAAGTCGCGGAAGTAGTAGTGCCCCGACACCTCGCCGCCGAAGGCCGCGCCGGTCTCGCGCATGCGGCTCTTGAAGAAGGCGTGACCGACCCGGTTGACCATCGCTCGGCCTCCCGACCGCTCGACGACGTCGCGGACGGCTCGGCTCGCGCGCACGTCGTAGAGGATCGTCGCGCCCGGCTCGATTCGCAGGATCGACTCGGCGAGCAGGGCGGTCAGGAAGTCCCCTTCGACGAACCGGCCCTTGTCGTCGATGAAGAAGCAGCGGTCGGCGTCGCCGTCCCAGGCGATGCCGAGCTCCGCGCCCTCGGATAGCACCCGGTCGATCACGAACTGGCGGTTCTCCTCGAGCAGCGGATTGGGCTCGTGATCGGGAAAGTTTCCGTCGGGGCGCCAGTAGGTCTCGACGCGTTCGAGCGGGAGGCCCTCGAGGAGGGGTCCGACCATCGGACCGGCCATGCCGTTGCCGCCGTCGAGCACCACCTTCATCGGGCGGATGCGATCGGGCTCGATGAACGAGAGGGCCAGGCTCCCGAACTCGTCGCCGACGTCGGCGGTGTCGTACCCGCCACGGCGGTCGTCGCCCGTCCCGGCGGCCGGCTCCCCCGCGGTCACGAGCTCGCGCAGCTCGCCGATCCCTGTGTCGCCCGACAGCGGCAGCGCCCCCCGGCGGACGAGCTTCGCCCCGGTGTAGTCGGCGGGGTTGTGCGAGGCCGTGCAGGCGAGCCCGCCGTCGAGATCACGCGCGCCGACCGCGAAGTAGAGAACCTCGGTGCCGACCTCGCCGACGTCGAGCACGCTCGCCCCCGCCGAACGCAGGCCGTCGGCGTAGGCGGCCGCCATGTCCTCGGCCTGGAGGCGCATGTCGCGCCCGAGGCCGACCCGCAGTTCCTCGACCGGCTTGTCCTCGGCCTCGGCGAGCACGCTCGCGAACGCCCGGCCGATGCGACGAGCGCCCTCCTCGTCGAGCTCGTCGGGATAGACACCGCGAATGTCGTAGGCCTTGAAGATGTCCGGCTCGATCTCGCTCACCCCGACACCTCGGCGAAGCGCTCGCGCAGCTCGGTCCACGCCTCGTCGAGGCTCTGGGGGAGCACCCGCACGTCGCCGATCACCGGCATGAAGTTCGTGTCGCCGCCCCATCGCGGGACCACGTGCAGGTGGACGTGGTCCTCGAAGCCGGCGCCCGCGACCTTGCCCTGGTTTATGCCCAGGTTGAAGCCCTCGGCACGGTAGTTGTGACGCAGCGCGGCGAGCGAGCGCTGGGCGAGGGCCATCACCTCGGCGGCGGCGGGTGGGTCGAGGTCCTCGATCGAGGGCACGTGGTCGTAGGGCGCGACCATGAGGTGCCCGCTCGTGTACGGGTAGGCGTTCAGCAACGCGAAGCAGCGCTCACCGCGGTGCAGGATGTGGCTCGCGCGCTCCTCGTCACCCTCCGACGACGCGGCGCGGCAGAAGATGCACTCCTCGGGGCTCGGCTCCCGGATGTAGTCGAGCCGCCACGGGGCCCAGAGTCGCTCAGTGCTCACGGAGCGGCACTGTAGAGGAACCCGGCGCCCTAACCTCACTTCACCGCTCAGCCGTGACGACCTCCATCCCCAGCCAAACTCCCGTCGCCCCGCAGGCGACGGCGCCCGCCGCCCTTCCCGACGCCCTCGCCGGAGCGCTCGTGTTCTTCGCCTCCGGGGCCGTCCTGGTGCTCGAGATCCTCGCCGGCCGCATGCTCGCGCCCTACGTCGGCGTGACCCTCGAGACCTACACGGCCATCATCGGCGTCGTCCTCGCGGGCATCGCCTTTGGGTCCTGGGCGGGCGGCCGGGTCGCGGACTGGGTCGACCCGCGCCTCACGCTCGGCCCCGTGCTCATCGTCGGCGGCCTGCTCGCCCTCGCCACCCTGCCGCTTGTGCGAGCCCTCGGGGAGCTCACGGTCGCGCGCGGAGGAGGCAGCTCGATCGTCCTGCTGGCGCTGTTCGCCTTCCTCCCGCCGGCGGCGGTGCTGAGCGCCGTGACGCCCACGACGGTCAAGCTCCAGCTCGCGAGCCTGCGCGAGACCGGCGCCGTGGTGGGACGGCTCTCGGCCCTGGGGACCGCCGGGGCGCTCGTCGGCACGTTCCTCACCGGCTTCGCGCTGGTCGCCGAGCTCGCGACGACCCCGATCGTGCTCGGCGTGGGAGGTGCGCTCGTCGCCGCCGGAATCGTGCTGTCGGCGGTGCTCGGCCGCGGGCGCCGCCGCGGACGCCCGAGCGCCGCGACCCTCGGGATGCTCGCCGTGGCCGTCGCCCTCGGGACCCTCGGCGTCGCGATCGGCGACCGCTGCCAGGTGGAGAGCGCCTACTACTGCGCCCGCGTCGAGGCCGATCCGAGCCGGCCGAGCGGTCGCCTCCTGCGCCTCGACACGCTCCGCCACTCCTACGTCGACCTGGCCGACCCGACCTATCTCGACTTTGACTACGCCCGGCTGATCGGCGATGCGGCCGACGTCTTCCGCCCGCCCGGGGCGCCGGTGGACGCGCTCCATATCGGCGGCGGCGGCTTCACCATCCCGCGCTACCTCGACGCCACGCGTCCCGGCTCGCGGAGCCTCGTGCTCGAGCTCGATCCGGCGCTGCTCGAGCTCGCCCGTGAGCGCCTCGGCCTGCGCACGCGGCCGGAGCTGGCGGTCCGGACGGGCGACGCGCGCGTCGCCCTGGCTCGAGAGCGCACCGGCGCCCGCGACCTCGTGGTCGGCGACGCGTTCGGCGGTGTCGCGGTTCCGTGGCACTTGACCACGCTCGAGGTCGTCCGCGAGATCCGCCGCACACTCACCCCGCGAGGGATCTATGCGCTCAACGTGATCGACTACCCGCCGTCGCGCTTCGTGCGCGCGGAGACGCACACGCTCGCGCGCGGATTCCGCCACGTCGCCCTGCTCGCACCGCCCGAGTCGGTGAGCGGGAGATCAGGCGGCAACTTCGTGCTGCTCGCCTCTCAGGCGCCACTGCCGCTCGATGGAATGCGCGAGCGGATCGCCGCGCGCGGCGGTGGGGAGGAGGTGGTCAGCGGCCGCGCGCTCGAACGCTTCTTCGCCGGTGCCCCGCTGCTGACCGACGAGTACGCGCCCGTCGACCAGCTCCTGACGCCTCCCGCGGCGAGCCACTGACCCGCGCGGCGCTGCCCTACAGCCAGCCGCGCCTGCGGAAGTACCACAGCATGGCGGCGAACAGCGCGAACATCCCCGCGAGCACCGCGAAGAAGCCCCCGAGCCCGCCCTCGCCGGGCACGCGCACGTTCATCCCCCAGATGCTCGCCACGAGCGTTAGCGGCAGCAGGATCGCGCTCACCCCGGTCAGCACCCGGAGGATGTCGTTGACCCGATGCGAGAGCACCGACTCGTTGGTGTCCTCGAGCGCCTCGACCACCTCCTTGTAGTTCTCGAGCATGTCCCAGATGCGCTCGGAGGCGTCGCGGATGTCGTCGAAGTAGATTTCGAGATCCCCGGACAGATAGCGTGCCTTGGTGCGCTCGAGGTCGGGCAGCACCGAGCGCTGCGGCCGGATGATCTTGCGGAAGTTGATGATCTCCTGCTTGACGTTCGAGAGGTCGCGCACGACCTCCTCGGAGCGGCCCTCGAAGATCACTCCCTCGACGTCGTCGAGCTTGTGGCCGATCTTGCGCAGCATCGGGAAGCAGTAGTCGAAGGAGTCGTCGACGATCTTGTAGAGCAGGTAGCCCGAGCCTCGCGAGAGAAGGTTCTCTCGCACCTCCTCGCAGGCCCGGCAGCGCTCGAACAGGTACTCGACGGGCTGGAGCGCCACGTTGGGGATCGTGATCAGGAAGTCCGGCCCGACGAAGACGTCGAGCTCGGCGGCGTTCAGCCGCCCGACCTGCTTGTCGAAGACCGGGAAGTTGAGGACGATGAACAGGTAGTCGTCGTACTCATCGATCTTCGGGCGCTGGTTGCGCGAGCGTACGTCCTCGTGGGCGAGCGGGTGGAAGTCGAAGTGCTCCTCGAGCCAGGCGAGGTCGACCGACCCGGGCCGCTCGATGTTGATCCAGCGCAGGCCGCCGAGCTCGACCTGCTCGACGCGCGGCTCAGCCGGCGCGGGCGCGCGACCGTCGGCCCGCGGGGGCGCGGGCCTCCTGAGGCGAGGCTTGGGGAGGTTGGGCATCGCGTCTCGAGGGCTCTTCGGTCATCGGTCCCATGAGTCTATCCCCGGCGACCGACGACCCTCGGGAGCCCTTTCCCAGCGGTCAGCCTCTCGAAGCGCTCGCCCCGCGCAGCAGCTCCGCCACCCTCTCACCCTGGACGCGCACGTCGTGGCGCGCCGCGGCGCGCCGGCCGGCCGCGTTCGGAGAGGGAAGGGCGGCCGCGCGCTCGAGGCCGGCCCGGATCGACTCGACGCTGCGAGGGTCGACGAGCACGCCCGACTCGGGGGTGACGAACTCCCGAGGACCGCCGATCGAGGTGGCGACCACCGGCCGCTCGCAGGCCATGGCCTCGAGGACGGCCTGCCCGAACGGCTCCTCGAGCGAGGGCTGGCAGAGGACGTCACAGGCGGCGATCCACTCCGGGATGCGACCGTGCGCGACCCGACCGACCAACCGCACGCCCGCTCGCCCCTCGATCCTGGCACGCAGCGGCCCATCCCCGATCACGATCAGCTGGCCAGCACCGAGGCGCTCGAAGGCGTCGACCAGCGCGAGGACGTTCTTGCGACGATCGAGCGTGCCGACGAACAGGAAGAACGGCCCCTCGCCGTCCAGCCCGAGCTTCTCCCGGGCCTCCTCGGGGTCGCGGCCCCGAAAGCGCTCCAGATCAACTCCGCAGTCGATCACCTCGATCTTCCTCGCCCCAAGCGGCAGGCTTGCGGTCAGCTCGCGACGCAGGAAGTCGGAGACCGCGACGACCTTGTCCGCCCGCCGCAGGGTCGCCCGCGTCAGCGCCCTGACCCCGCGGATGCGCCGGACGTTGCGCACGTCGGTCCCGTGGGCGGTCACTACCAGCGGTACGCGCGCGATCAGAGAGACCACCGCGGCGAGCGCGCCCGCGGGCACCAGGAAGTGGGCGTAGATCACGTCGGGGCGATGACGCACCGCCGAGCCGAGCGCCGCCCAGCCCAGGCGGGCGTACTTGAGCTTCGAGCCACCCCGCCGGTCGATCGTCGCGCGCTCGACGCGGTGTCCCCGGCGCTCGAGCTCCCCCGCCATCTGGGCGACGAAGGCACCGAGATCGGGATCGTGCGGGCTCGGCCACATCTGCGAGACGATCAGGACCCGCACGCGACCGGAGGGAGTGGGCTCGGCCACCTACGGTGAGTTTACCGCGGGAACCGGGGGATGGCTGCTCCGAAGCCTCTCGAGGCCTCGTCCGCTATCGTGTCGGTCACATAGAAGTACGCATCGAGAGGGGTGGAGGGACTAGGCCCAGTGAAGCCCCGGCAACCATCCGCTTGTCCGAAAGGACCGGCGGAACGGTGCCAAGTCCAGCCAGGCTCCAGCTAAAGCCCTGGGTAGATGTGACAGAGCGCTCCCCCAAGGCTCCGTCACGAAGGTGAAATCGACGGAGGTGTATTACGTGAGAGGGAGTCGATGTAGAGTCGAGTCGCTCCGGTGCAAGGAATGCGGGCGCGACTATCCGCTCGAGGCCCGCTTCGTGTGCGATCACTGCTTCGGGCCGCTCGAGGTCGCCTACGACTTCTCCGGTCTCGAGCCCGCCGAGACGCGGCGCAAGATCCAGGCCGGGCCCCAGTCCATCTGGCGCTACGCCGACTTCCTGCCCTTCGAGCGGCCGCCCAACACCGCGCTCGCGGCCGGGGTCACCCCGCTGGTCAAGGCCGACCGGCTCGCCGCCCGCCTCGGGCTCCGCGAGGTCTGGGTCAAGAACGACGCCGCCAACCCGACCCACTCCTTCAAGGACCGGGTGGTCACCGTGGCCATCGCCAAGGCCCAGGAGCTCGGGTACGACGTCGTGGCCTGTGCCTCGACCGGCAACCTGGCCAACTCGGTCGCTGCGCACGCCGCGGCGGCCGGCCTCGAGTCCTACGTCTTCATCCCCTCGGATCTCGAGGAGCAGAAGGTCCTCGCCACCGGGGTCTACGGGACCCACCTGGTCGCCGTGCGCGGCTCCTACGACGACGTCAACCGCCTCTGCACCGAGCTCTCCTCCGAGCGCGACTGGGCGTTTGTGAACGTCAACGTGCGTCCCTACTACGCGGAGGGGTCGAAGACCCTCGGCTACGAGATCGCCGAGCAGCTGGGCTGGGAGCTGCCCGACCGCGTCGTCGTGCCGATCGCCTCGGGCTCGCTGTTCACGAAGATCGCGCGCGGCTTCGAGGAGTGGCTCGACGTCGGCCTGATCCACGGCGAGCTGCCGGCCATGAACGGCGCCCAGGCCGCCGGCTGCTCGCCGGTGGCGCGCGCCTTCGCCGACGACGAGTCCGTCTGCCGTCCCGTGCGGCCCGACACGATCGCCAAGTCGCTCGCCATCGGGGACCCCGCCGACGGCCCGTACGCGCTCGAGCTCGCGCGCCGCTCGGGCGGGGCCATCGATGCGGTCTCAGACGAGGAGGCCCGCGACGGGATCTGTTTGCTCGCCGAGACCACCGGCATCTTCACCGAGACGGCCGGCGGGGTGACCACAGCGGTGCTGCAGCGGCTCGCCAAGCGCGGTGACATCGACCCCAACGAGCGGGTGGTCGTGGTCATCACCGGCGAGGGGCTGAAGACCCTCGACGCCGTGCGCGGGAGCTTCGAGACCTACGAGATCGAGCCGCGCGCCGACGCGTTCGCCGAGGCGCTCGAGAGCGATCGGGTGCCGGCGTAGGGCCGTCTGGACCCGCGGATCGATCGGTTATAACTTCGGCGCCATGGCGATCACGGTCAAGATTCCCACCCAGCTGCGCAGCGTCACCTCCGGCGAGGCGGAGACCGACGTCGACGAGGCTGCGACGGTCGGCGAGGTCCTCGACGGCCTGTACGAGCGCTACGACGGGCTGCGCGAGCGGATCGCCGGGGACGGTGGGCTGCGGCGCTTCGTCAACGTCTACGTCCAGGGCGAGGACATCCGCTTCCTGGACGGGCTCGACACCGAGGTCGAGGACGGCGACGAGGTGACGATCCTGCCGGCGGTGGCGGGGGGCTGACGGGCGTTTCGCGGCCCCGCGGCGCTCCGACCCCCTGCCGGTGACGCTGGGGTGAACGACTTCGTCCTCGAGCCGCGCGGTCCCTTCGACCTCTCCACGGCCGCTCGCTTCATCGCGGGTTGGCCTCCGGCCGCACGCCCCGGCGCCGCCGCCGGAGACGAGCGCGTCGTGCGGCTTGGCTTCCTGGTCGACGATTGGAGCGGCCACGCCGGGGTCGTCCTGCGTCAGAGGCACGTCGACGGCCCAGTCCCCGTTCTCTTCCATTCGCCCTACGAGGCCGCCTGCTGGGCCGTCCTGTCCGCCCGGATCCGTCAGTCGCAGGCGGCTCGAGTCCGCGATGAGCTCTCGTTCGCGCACGGGGCGACGCTCCCGGTCGAAGGAGAGATGCTTCCGGGTTTCCCGGCGCCGGAGCGGCTCTTGGCCGTGGGGGAGGCTCGGGGGTTGAGCGAGGAGAAGCTCAGGCGCCTGCACGGCGTGGCCGAGGTCGCGCTCGCGGGCGATCTCGACCGCGACCGGCTGCTCGCGGCCCCTTACGACGAGGCGCTCGCCACCCTGCGGGCGATCAGGGGGATCGGGTCCTTCTGGGCCGAGGGCATCCTGTTGCGGGCGGTCGGGACGACCGACGCCCTGGCCCTGGGCGAGAAGCGCGGGCGCCAGGCCGCGGCCGAGGCCTACGGTGCGCCCGAGGTCGTCGACGACGACGGGGCGTTTCTCGCCCTGGCCGAGCGCTGGCGGCCGTTTCGGACGTGGGTGGCGGTCCTGCTGCGGGCGACGGCCTGAGCGGCTGGGTCCGCGAGGCGAGGCGGGAGCGCCCGGCACCACATAATTCGAACCACGGGCTGGCGCCGGGACGGATCGCTCTGAGCCACGCCCACTCAAAGAGCGGCGGTCGGCGGTTCAGCGGCGCCGACGGCGGTAAGCGACCGCCCGATGACGGATCACCCGCACGATGACTCTTCCCGCCTCGACCGTGTAAAGCACCCGGTAATTGCCCACGCGCGCCGACCACAGCCCTTCCAGGCGGCCAACGAGCTTCTTCCCAGCGCGCTCGGGCTCGGCGCCGATCAAGGTCAGGGTCTCGAGAACGGCATCGCGAACCGTCTCGGGAAGCGCCTCCAGGTCGTTGCGCGCGCGCCGCGTCAGCCGCGGCTCAGGCAAGCCCGAGCTCGCGTCTCACTTCGTCCAGCGAGTAGACCCGCCCTGCGCGGACGTCTGCCTCGCTCTCGCGTAGCGCCTCCAGAGCCTCATCGTCCTCGAGTACCTCGAGCGTCTCCGCCAGCGCCTCGTACTCCTCGCTCGAGAGCACTACCCCAGCAGGGCGACCGTTGCGGGTGATGACAACGTGTTCGTGGCGCTCGTTCACCTCGTCGAGCAGCTCCGTTAGCCTGGCGCGCGCCTCCGTGAATGGGACGATCTTGGCCACGGCGACTAGTGTACAGTATTCTGTACACGGCAATCACGCTCGGCAGGGTCGTTCCCGGTTGTCCTCGCCTCGCCACTCGAGCCCAACTCGGCATCTGGCGCGAGATTTCCGCTTCAGAAGCGTTAGGCCCGACACGCGCCCGGCAGGATTCGAACCTGCGACTTCTGCCTCCGGAGGGCAGCGCTCTATCCACTGAGCTACGGGCGCCTCGGGCGCAGTCTACCCCCGCCCTGGCGAGCTGCTTGACTGACCGGCGTGCCCGTCGCCCTTGTCACCGGCGCCAATCGCGGGATCGGCCGCGAGGTGGCGCGACAGCTCGCGGAGCGTGACTACAGCGTCTTCCTCACCGCCCGCGACGAGGCGAAAGCCGAAGCAGCGGCGGAGGAGCTCGACGGCGATGTGAGAGCGCTGGGCCTGGACGTGAGCGACCCGGCAAGCATCGAGGCGGCGGCGGCTCGGCTGGCGGACGACCCGGGCGCGCTCGACGTGCTCGTAAACAACGCCGGCATCGGCGCCGACTTCGGGGTCGCGGGTGCCGATCCGGACTTCGAGGCGATCCAGCGGACGCTCGACACCAACTTCTTCGGCGCCTACCGGGTGACGGTCGCCCTCCTTCCACTCCTGCGACGCAGCGAGCACCCGCGGATCGTGAGCGTCTCGAGCGGCATGGGAGGTGTGGCGGAGATGGGTGGCTGGTCACCCGGCTACCGCGTCTCCAAGGCCTCCCTCAACGCCATGACGCGCATTCTCTCGACCGAGCTCGCGGACGAGGGCGTGCTCGTGAACTCGGCGTGCCCGGGCTTCGTGGCCACCGACATGGGCGCTCCGGCGGGGGCGACGAAGTCGATCGAGGACGGCGCGGCCGGAGTCGTGTGGCTCGCCACCCTTTCCGACGACGGCCCGACCGGCGGCTTCTTCCGGGACGGCCAGCCGGTCGCCTTCTGACGCTGTCCGCCGGGGGACGGGCGGTCGGCGAGGCCGGCCTCGCCGTGAGAATCGCGATCATCGCCGACACCCACATGCCGCGCGGGTCGCGCCGGCTCCGGGGAGCCTGTCTCGGCCACCTGCGCGCGGCGGATCTGATCGTCCACGCCGGCGACTTCGTGACGGCCGCGGTCTTCGCCGAGATCGAGGCCATCGGACCACCCGTCGCGGCGGTTTACGGCAACGTCGACGACGAGGCCCTGCGCCGCGACCTGCCCGAGGAGCGGGTGGTCGAGGTAGCCGGCGCTCGCGTCGGGCTCGTCCACGACGCCGGGGCGGCGCGCGGACGCCTCGGACGGCTGCGCCGGCGCTTCCCGGACGCCGACGCGGCGATCTTCGGGCACTCCCATCTGCCGCTGCACGAGCGCGACGGCGGCTTCCAGATCTTCAACCCCGGGAGCCCCACCGAGCGCCGGCGTGCGCCGCACCGCTCGATGGGGCTGGCCACCGTGGATCACGGTGAGATCCGCTTCGAGCACGTCTGGCTCGATTAGATACGCGCCATGGACCTCGATATCCTCTTCCTCGGCACCGCCGGCTCGGTGCCCACGGCGCGCCGTGCCCTGCCCGCCACGCTCGTCCGCCGCGGCGGCGACCGGCTGCTCTTCGACTGTGGCGAGGGCACCCAGCGTCAGCTCCTGCGCTCGGTCGGGCTGATCGAGCTCGAGGAGATCTTCCTCACCCACTATCACGCCGACCACGTGCTCGGCCTTCCGGGTCTGCTCAAGACCTACGGGCTACGGGGGCGAGATCAGCCACTGACCCTCTACGGGCCCCATGGCCTCGAGCGGCTCTTCCGGGCGCTCGAGCCCATGATCGGGAGGCTTCCCTTCGAGCTCCGGCTGGTCGAGCTCGACCCGAACGCAGAGCTCGTTCGTGACGGCTACCGGATCGGCGCCTTCGCGGTGAGCCACGGGGTGCGCGGCCTCGGCTACGCGGTCGTCGAGGACGACCGGCCGGGGCGCTTCGACGAGGCGCGGGCACGGGCGCTCGGGATCGATCCCGGGCCCGACTTCGGTCGTCTGCAGCGCGGGGAGGCGGTCGGCGGTCCGGACGGGGATGTAGTCCCGGAGCAGGTAGTGGGCGAGCCACGTCGGGGACGCACGGTCGTCCTTCCCGGCGACACCACTCCCTACGAGACCACGCTCGCCGCCGCCTGGCGCGCCGACCTGCTGGTCCACGAGGCGACCTTCACCGACGACGAGGCCGCCCGAGCTCGCGAGACCCGGCACTCCACCGCGCGCGGCGCCGCCGAGCTGGCCGCACGCGCCGAGGTGGCGATGCTCGCCCTGACCCACGTCTCTCCGCGCTACGGGGGCCGCGAGCTGCGCGAGGAGGCTCGGTCGGTCTTCGCGCCGACGATCGTCCCGCGGGACTTCGATCGCGTGGAGATCCCGTTTCCGGAGCGCGGCGCCCCGGCGCACGTACGCGCCGACGCCCCGGCGCCTGGCGGATGACCTACCGCGATCGGGCTCCGGCGGAGGCTGGGGTCGGCTCTCGACGCCGCGCTCCTCGGCCAAGGAGATCCGCCCGGCCGCCCTGCTAGCTTCCTTCCCGCAAGGCCCTTTAACCCGGTCCCGAGAGGCCAGGAAGGACCATCGACTTGGAGAAGATCGTCCTCGACGCCGAGGATGTACGGCGCACGCTCGCGCGCATCGGCCACGAGGTGGTGGAGCGCACAGGTGGCCGGGGGCTCGCGATCGTCGGGGTGCACCGCCGCGGCGCGGTCATCGCGGGGCGGCTTCACGCCTGTCTGCTCGAGCTCTGCGAGGAGGACGTTCCGCTCGGCGACGTCGACATCTCCTTCTACCGCGACGACGTCGGTCTGCGCTCGCCTGCCCGCCAGCCGGTGGTCCACGCCTCGCACATCGACTTCCCGCTCGAGGAGCGGACGGTCGTGCTCGTCGACGACGTCCTGTACACGGGCCGCACGGCCCGTGCCGCGATCGACGCCCTGTTCGACTACGGCCGTCCCGAGCGCGTGCAGCTCGCCGTGCTCGCCGATCGCGGCCACCGCGAGCTCCCGATCCGCCCCGACTACGTCGGCAAGAACCTGCCAACCGCTCGCGCCGAGCGGGTAAACGTGCGCGTCGAGGAGCTCGACGGGGTCGACGAGGTGACGATCGCGGAGGCTCCCGGCCCGAGCGCGGCGGACGGCGCCTCGCCTCGCGAGGGAGCCGGGGTGGTGCGCCCGTGAAGCGCTCGCTGCTGTCGGTCGAGGACCTTACCCGCGCCGACATCGAGCGCATCCTCGACCGGGCGGAGAGCTTCGCCGAGGTATCGGGGCGAGCGATCAAGAAGGTGCCGGCCCTGCGCGGCCGCACCGTGCTCAACCTCTTCTACGAGGCCTCGACCCGCACGAGCTCCTCGTTCGAGCTCGCCGCCAAGCGCCTCTCGGCCGACTTCGTCAGCGTGCGCGCCCAGGGCTCGGCGGTCGACAAGGGCGAGTCGCTCAAGGACACCGTCCGCACGCTCTCGGCCTACGACCCCGCGCTCGTCGTCATCCGGTCGCCGTGGGCCGGGGCGGCGGAGCTCGTGGCGCGCTGGACTCCGGCGGCGGTGGTCAACGCCGGCGACGGCAAGCGCGAGCACCCCACCCAGGCGCTGCTCGACCTCTACACACTCTGGCAGCGCGTCGGCGCGCTCGACGGGCTCAAGGTGTGGATCGTGGGCGACGTCCTCCACAGCCGGGTCGCGCGTTCGAACGTGCTCGCCTTCAGGCGCATGGGCTGCGAGGTGACGGTCGCCGGGCCGCCCACGCTCGTCCCTCGCGAGATCGAGTCACTCGGGTGCCGG
>JACCUC010000165.1 GCA_013812065.1 Thermoleophilaceae bacterium
GCGCTCGAGCTCGCCGCCGGTGCGCGCGGCGAGCTCCGCGCAGCGCTCGACGAGCGCCGCCGCCTCGTCAGGATCGAGGTCACCCGATCGCAGACGCTCCGCCGCCTCCTCGAGCTCTGCGATCGACGCGCCGAGCGCGCTCGGCGGGTCAGGAGCGGACCCGGTCACCCCGCCGGCGCCTCCTCGGCCGCCCGGTGAGCGGCGGCGAGCACGCCATTGACGAACCCCGCCGCCTCGGCCGCACACAGCTCCTTGGCGGCCTCCACCGCCTCGTCGATCGCCACCTCGGCGGGCACGTCGGGGCGGTGGCAAAGCTCGTGGAGCGCCACACGCAGGATGCTGCGCTCGAGCGGCGCGATCCGGTCGAGCGACCAGCCGATCGAGTGGCGCTCGATCGTCGCGTCGAGCTCCGCCCGGGTCTCCTCGACGCCCTCGACGAGCTCGCGGGTGAAGGCGGAAGCCCGGCGCTCGAGCAGTTCCGGCGACGCACGACCGGTGATTTCGTGCTGGTAGAGCGCGAACACCGCAGCGCGGCGCTGGTCGGAGCGGCGCACCTACCTAAGCCCGGGCGACGTACTCGCCCGAGCGGGTGTCGACTCGGATGCGGTCGCCAGGGCTGACGAACAGTGGGACCCTCACCGAGACTCCTGACTCGAGCGTGGCCGGCTTGTCGCCGCCGCCGGAGGCGGTGTCTCCACGTAGGCCGGGCTCGGTCTCGGTAACGGTCATCTCGACCGCGCTCGGGACCTGCACGTCGGCCGGCCGCTCGTCGACGTGAAGCATCTCGACCTCCTCGCTCGGCGCGATCCAGCGCAGGGCGTCGGCGACCTGGCCCTGGGGCAGGGCGAGCTGGTCGTAGCTCTCCATGTCCATGAAGTGGGCGTCGGATCCGTCCGCGTAGAGGAACTGCATCCTGCGCGTCTCGGTCCGGATCGGGCGGAACTTCTCGCCCGAGCGGAAGGTCCGGTCGATCACCGCCCCGTCGGCCTGGCGGCGCAGCTTCGTGCGCACGAAGGCACCGCCTTTGCCGGGCTTGACGTGCTGGAACTCGACGATCTTGAAGACCGTCCCGTCGACCTCGATGTGGGTGCCGTTCTTGAACTGGTTGGTGGAGATCACGCCGTACCAAGCCTAGCTTCGAAGGCGATGCCCCTCGCCCGGGCGACCACGGTCAGGCGCAACCCGTGGCCGTGGCGAGCGCGCGGCAAATTTCGTGCATCCGCGTGCCCGACAGTTCGCTGATCCGCTCCGTCAGGAGCACCCGAGGGACCGTTCGAATGGTGTCGAGGCTGAGCACGCAGTCGATCGGCATCCCGTCCTCGGCCCCCAACGGGACCTCGGTGGGGGTTCCGCGGACGGTCCGGGTCACGAGCGCGACGACGACGTTCTTCAGCGCGGGAAGGGCGGCCTGGCGCGTGAGCACGCAGACCGGGCGCCGCCCCTCGTCAGGCAGCTCGAGCCACCAGACCTCGCCGCGGCTCACCACCGCTCGGCATCGATCGCCTCCCGGGCGGCACCGTACGCCCAGCGATCCTCCTCGGCGGTCTGCGGAATGCGGCGGTAGCCATCGACGATCCGACGATCGATCTCGGCGTCCAGCTCGCTCGAGAGGTACTGCTCGAGAGCGTCTCGGACGAGCGTCGAGCGCGACCGCCGCTCTCGCGCCGCCCGTTCGTCCAGGCGAGCGACCAGCTCATCAGTGAGTTGTACGAGCGTCTGTACGCGAGGCACGACCATATGGTACCCGATGTCTTCAGCTCCCGAGTGCGGCAGAGCCGACGAGCTCGCCTCGTCGACTCTGCTCTCCATGTCGCGATGTCGTCAAGGCGCGTGTAGGGTCCGCCGACGCCACTGAGGTAAGGCCGATGTCCGAAGAAGGTCTGCAACGCTCCGCCATGGACCAGGCCGCGCTCGTGCGGGCCGGCGAGATGTCCGCGCGCGAGCTCGTCGAGGCGTCGCTCGAGGCCATCGACCGCCGCAACGGCGAGCTGAACGCGTTCGTCACGCTGGCGTCCGACCGGGCGCTCGCCGAGGCCGACGCGATCGACGCCGGGGACGAGCGACCACTCGCGGGCGTCCCGATCGCGATCAAGGACATCGTCGCGCTGACCGAGGGGATCCGCACCACCTTCGGTACCGCCGCGGTCGGCGACTGGGTCCCGCCGCTCGACAGCGCGGTCGTGCGTCGGCTCCGCTCGGCCGGAGCGGTCGTCGTCGGCAAGACCAACACACCCGAGCTGGGGATCCTCCCTGTGACCGAGCCCCACCGCTTCGGGCCTACCCGCAACCCGTGGGACACCGCCCGCACGCCCGGCGGCTCCTCGGGCGGGAGCGCGGCCGCAGTGGCCGCCGGGATGGTCTCGCTCGCGCACGGAAACGACGGCGGGGGCTCGCTGCGCATCCCCGCCGCCTGCTGCGGGCTCGTCGGCCACAAGCCGAGTCGCGGCCGCGTCTCGACGGCGCCCGGTCCGGGCGACGTGATGGGGCTGGTCGCCGAGGGCGTGCTCACCCGGACGGTCGCCGACACCGCGATCGCCCTCGACCTCCTGTCCGGCTACGAGCCGGGCGACCCCTTCCTCGCCCCCGCGCCGGCCATGCCCTTCGGCGGCGCCGCCCAGCGCGATCCGCGCCGACTGCGGATCGGCTTCGTGACCGAGGCTCCGATGGACTTCCCGCTCGATCCCGAGCATGCCGAGGGTGTGACCGAGGCGGCAAAGCTGCTCGAGTCGCTCGGGCACGACGTCGAGGCGGTCGGGTTTCCGATCGACGATCCAGCGACCTTCCTGGCTCACTTCCTCCGCGTGTGGGTCGCGGACGTGGCCGGAAGCGTAAAGACCCTGGGCAGCGTCGTCGGCGGCGAGCTCGACCGCGACCGCCTCGAACCGCTGACGCGCCAGATGGTCGAGGCCGGCGAGGCGACCACCGCCGTCGACTACGTCGCGTCGGTCGCCTACCTGCGCGTGGCGTCTCGCGGGATCCTGGGGTTCTGGACCGACCACGACGTGCTCCTCAGCCCGACGCTCGCCCAGCCCCCGCTCGAGATCGGCGCGCTCGAGCCGGGCGAAGGCGAGGAGGCGATGGCCATGCTCGGCAAGTCGGCCGGCTTTGTCCCCTTCGCCGCGCCGATCAACGTCACCGGCCAGCCCGCGGTCTCGCTGCCCCTCCACCAGTCCGCCGACGGCCTGCCCGTCGGCGTCCACCTCATCGGCCCACCCGGCGACGACGAGCTCCTGATCTCGCTGGCAGGTCAGCTCGAGCGCGCGCGACCGTGGTCCGAGCGCCGGCCGGCGCTCACCGCAGCCGCCTGAGCCTCCCTCGGCTCAGCCGCCCGGAGCAGGGCGCACGGCCAGCGTCACCCGCGAGACCGCGCACAGGTCGCCCTCGTCGTCTGAGAAGTCGACCTCCCACAGCCATGTCGCTCTGCCGCGGTGGCGCCGGCGGCCGTCGGCATGCACGGTGCCGGCGAGGATCGGCCGCAGGAAGCTCGTGTGGTTGGACAGCCCGACGGCGATCAGCCCGTCCGAGGCGACGGCCTCGTAGGTGGCCACCGAGGCCAGCGACTCGGCGAAGGCGGCGAACGCACCTCCGTGGACGAGGCCCAGGGGCTGCTTTACCCGGTCATCGGCGGCGAAGCGGCCGGTCGCCCGCTCGGGGCCGACCTCAAGCAGCTCGAAGCCGAGCGTTGCGGCCAGCGTGTATTCGGGGGCGACGGCTGGCGGCGACGGCGACACGCGAGGAGGGTACCCTTTGCGCCCCGATGGCCACCCTCGACTCCCTCGAGCCGCAGCGCCGGGCGATCCTCGAGCTCCTCCTGCGACAGGGCAAGGGCTACGACGACCTCGCGGGGATGCTCGACATGCCCGGTGGCCGGGTCCGCGAGCTCGCCCAGGAGGCGCTCGCCTCTCTGGCGCCCGACGCTTGCCCGGCGGGTCGACGAGGACTGGCGCAGCCAGGTCGGCGATTACGTGCTCGGCCAGCAAGGCGGTCCCGAGGCGCGGGCGACCCGCGGCCACCTCAAGCGCTCGGCGCCAGCCCGCAGGTGGCTCTCCTCGCTGCTCAACTCCCTCGACCACCTCTACGCCGACGGTGCCCGCCCCGTTGTCCCCGCGCCCGACGGCGGCCGGGCGGCCCGCCCGTCG
>JACCUC010000232.1 GCA_013812065.1 Thermoleophilaceae bacterium
CCCGCGCGCCGCCCTCGCCCGGCGCGCGGCCCGGGCCGGCTCCTCGCCATCCTCGAGCGCGAGCGCGAGCACCTCGTCGACGGTCTCGACGAAGTGGAAGTCGATCTGCTCGCGCAGGTGCGCGGGGATGTCCTCGACGTCGGGCTCGTTGAGCTTGGGCGCGATCACCCGGCCGACGCCCATGCGCTGCGCCGCGAGCGACTTCTCCTTGAGCCCGCCGATCGGGAGGACCTGACCGGTCAGCGTGACCTCCCCGGTCATGGCCACGTCGTAGCGGACCGGACGCCCGGTGAGCAGCGACACGAGCGCGGTCGTCATCGTCACCCCTGCGCTCGGGCCGTCCTTGGGAATCGCCCCGGCGGGCACGTGCACGTGGATGTCGTGGGTGCCCAGCCAGTCATCGGACACCGAGTCGCCGAAGTCCTCGACGTGGGCCTTGACGTAGGAGAGCGCCGCCGCGGCGGACTCGCGCATGACGTCGCCGAGCTGGCCGGTGATCTGGAGGCGCCCCTCGCCGGCATAGGCCGTGGCCTCCACGAACAGGACCTCGCCGCCGACCGGGGTCCACGCGAGGCCGGTGGCCACTCCGGGGTCGTCGGTGCGCCGGCCCGCCTCGGCCGCGAAGCGCGGACGGCCGAGCAGTCCCCTGACCGCTCGTGCGGTCACGGTGCGCTTGCGGGTGCGCGTGCCTTCGGCGTACTCGCGCGCCACCTTGCGGCAGGCCGCACCGATCTCGCGCTCGAGGTTGCGCACGCCGGCCTCGCGCGTGTAGCCGTCGATCACGAGCCGCAGAGCGTCGTCGTTGAAGCCGATGCGCCCTTGCGTGAGCCCGTTGCGCTCGATCTGCCTCGGGACGAGGTAGCGCTTCGAGATCTCGAGCTTCTCCTCCTCGGTGTAGCCCGCGAGCTGGATGACCTCCATGCGGTCGCGCAGCGGCCCGGGGATGAGGTCGATGTTGTTTCCCGTCGTGATGAAAAGGACCTGCGAGAGGTCGACGGCCAGATCGAGGTAGTGGTCGCGGAAGGTCGTGTTCTGCTCGGGGTCGAGCACCTCGAGCATGGCGCTCGCGGGGTCGCCGCGGAAGTCGGCGCCCATCTTGTCGATCTCGTCGATCATGAAGACCGGGTTCATCGAGCCCGCGTCGCGCAGCGCTCGGATGATCGTGCCGGGCATGGCTCCGATGTAGGTGCGCCGGTGGCCGCGGATCTCCGACTCGTCGCGCACCCCGCCCACCGAGATGCGCTCGAACTCCCGGCCCATGGCCCGGGCGATCGAGCGTCCGAGCGAGGTCTTGCCGACCCCGGGCGGCCCCGTGAAGCAGAGGATGGCCGAGCGCGCGTCGGGCTTGAGCTTGCGCACCGCGAGGAACTCGAGGATGCGGTCCTTGACCTTCTCGATGTCGTAGTGGTCCTCGTCGAGGATCCGGCGCGCCGTGGCGAGGTCGAGATCGTCCTCGGTCGCCCTGGACCACGGCAAAGCGGCGATCCACTCGAGGTAGGTGCGGATGACACCGTGCTCGGCGGCCTGGGGCGGCAGCTTCTCGAGCCTGCCGAGCTCGCGGTCGGCGGCGGCGCGCGCGCGCTCGGGCAGCCCGGCGGCGTCGAGCTGCTCGCGCAGCTCGTTGACCTCGGCCGTGCTCTCGTCGATCTCACCGAGCTCGTCCTGGATCGCCTTGAGCTGCTGGCGCAGGAGGTACTCGCGCTGGCCGCGCTCCATCTCGCCCTGGACCTGGGACTGGATCTGCGTGCCGATCGAGACGAGCTCGCGCTCGCGGGCGAGCACCCCGGCCAGTCGCCGCAGGCGGGCGGTCACGTCGCGCTCCTCGAGCAGCGCCTGCTTCTCGGCGGTGTCGATCCGCAGCGCCCCGCCGATCAGGTAGCCGAGCTCGGACGGGTCATCGACGTTGGCGACGGCGACCTGGAGCTCGTCGGGCAGATAGGGAACGCCCTCGATGATCTCCGAGAAGGTCGACTGCAGGTTGCGCACGAGGGCCTCGAGCTCCGTCGAGGGCTCGACCACGTCGGGCTCGGTCTCGATCCGAGCGACGAGGTAGGGCTCGGTGTCGATGTACTCGCCGAGCCGGACGCGCTCGGTCCCCTGGACGAGGATGCGCAGCGTCCCGTCGGGCACCTTCATCATGCGCGCGACCACGCCGACCACGCCGACCTCGTAGAGCTGCTCGGGGGCGGGGCTCTCGACCTCGGGCTCGCGCGAGGCGACCATGGCCAGCATGCGGTTGCCGCCCAGGACCTCGTTGACGAGCCGGATCGAGCGCTCCTGCCCGATGGCGAGCGGCGTGAGCGTCGCGGGGAAGGAGACGTTGTCGCGCAGCGGCAGGACCGGTAGAGCGCCCGGAAGGGCGCCGTCGCCGCTCGGGGCGCCTCCGTCCGTGTCGCCGGCGCCGGGCGCCGGGAAGCCGGCGATTTCGATGCTCATCGGTCGCCACCGTTCTCGGTGCCGCCGCCCTCGACCGAGCGGCGCGCCGAGCCGATCGGCACCGTCCGGGCCTCCGGCTCGCTCTGGGCGAGTGGGACCTCGACGCGCAGGATGCCGTCGTCGTAGGTGGCGCTCGCGCGGTCGGTCGCGACGTCGGCCCCGAGCTCGACCACGCGCCGGAACGGGCCGTGCTCGATCTCGATCTGCTGGTAGAGGCGACCCTCGGAGGGCTGGGCGTGGCGTACGCCGGCGATCAGGAGCTTGCGCCCGCGTATCTCCAGGCGGACCTCGGACATGTCGACCCCCGGCAGCTCCGCCGCGACCACAGCCTGGGGCGGATCGCCCTCGTAGAAGACGTCGACACGCGGCGAGAACCCCCGGCGGTGGGTAAGGCTCGACTGCTCGAAGGCGCCGCCGAGGAGCTCGTCGACCTCGCGGCGCATGCGCTCGAAGTTGGCGAAGGGATCGCGCGGCACGTCTACGTGGTTCCCGGTTTCCTAGACCTCGAACGCGGCGCCGTCGCGCGCGACCTCGACCGGCCCACCGAAAGCCGCGGCCGCCGCCTTGCGCGCCCCGAGCGCGTCGAGCTCGTCCGAGATGTGGGTGAGCACGAGTCGCGCCGCTCCCGCCCGAGCCGCGTGCTCGCCGGCCTCGCCGGCGGTCAGGTGGCCGCGGGGGCCCTCCCGCTCGGGGCGGGGGAGCGTGGCCTCGAGCAGGAGCAGGTCCGCCTGGCGGGCGATCTCGACGAGGTGGTCGTTGGGGCCCGAATCCGCGCCGAACACGAGCCTCGCCCCGAAGTCGGCCTCCCGCACGCGACACGCGAAGGTGGTGGTGAAGTGGGGAACGGAGCGGAAGTCGAAGCGCAGCGGCCCGACCGCGACCTCGGAGGACTCCTCGTACTCCTCGAGCGCGAAGGCGCTCTCGATCAGGTCTTCCGGCCCCCAGGCGCCCGTTACGCGGCGAAAGACCTCACGGGCGCCCCGCGGTGCGATCAGACGCGGACGGGCGGGCTGCTGCGTCCCCTCCCAGCGGTCGACCGGGACCGGCTGCTGGCGCGGGGCGTAGGTGAGCGCGTAGGCCCAGGGGATGAGGTCGAGGAAGTGATCTGCGTGCAGATGCGAGACGAGCACCGCGTCGACGCGGGTGTAGTCGCGAAAGCGCCGCAGCTTGGAGAACACGCCGTTGCCGCAGTCGATCACCACCGAGTGGCCGTTCGCCTCGAGCAGGTAGCCCGAGCAGGCGCCGTCCGCGTCCTCCCAGGAGGGCGACTTGCCGAGCACCGTGAGCCGCATCGTCGGCGCACTGTACTTCGCGCGCGCTGGGCGCAGCGATGGTGGGCGCGGGCGATCCGTGCCGTGGGC
>JACCUC010000181.1 GCA_013812065.1 Thermoleophilaceae bacterium
GAGGTGGACGAGCTCGACGCGGTCGTCGAAGCCGCCGGGCGCCGGGCGGAGCTCGCGGCCACGCCAGGGTCGCCGGGACGCGACGCCCTCCGGAGCCTGCTCGCCGGGGCGCTCTGAGCCCGTTTGCGCCAACTGCCCGTGCCGCCGCCCGCCCCGAGGGTTTCTCCTTGGTCGATCGGGTAAGTGGACGTTGGATCGACAAGTCGACAAGGAGAGCGCGATGGAGCAGAGCACGGCCGATAAGAAGACGCGGGACCGCGCCCGCGGAGCGGACGCCGACACGGGCGGAGAGGCCATAGGTCCTCTCGCGAGCGAAACCGGCACGACGACGATCGCCGACGCCGTGGTCACGAAGGTCGCGGGCATCGCCACGCGCGAGGTGCCCGGGGTCTACGACCTCGGCGGCGGGGCGGCTCGGGCCATCGGCGGCGCCACGCGCGCCCTCGGGATCGGCGACGAGCGCAGCCAGGGCGTCTCGGTCGAGGTGGGCGAGCTCGAGGCCGCGGTCGATCTCATCGTCGTGATCGAGTACGGCGAGTCGATCCCCCAGGTAGCGCACCAGATCCGCGACAACGTCGTCAAGCGCATCCAGGGGATCACCGGGCTCGAGGTCGCCGAGGTGAACATCGCGGTCACCGACCTCTACTTCCCCGGCGACGAGCAGCCTGAGCAGATCGAGCAGTCCCGCGTCGCCTAGCGCGCGGACGACTCCAAAGCCGTGCCCGAGGGAACGGTCGAGGCCGCATCCGTCATCCGTGCCGAGCGCGCGCCCTCGCTCGTGGCACGCGTCGCGCGTGCCGCGCGTGACGCCGCCGTCGGCGTAGAGGGCGTCGCGGACGTGACGGCGGGCCCGCTCGGTCGTCAGGTGACCCCGGATCGCAACGGTGCGGTCGCCGGAGTCGTGGCGACCGCGATCTCGGATCGCGCCTACGAGCTGGAGCTCCACCTCGTAGCACGACCCGTACCCCTGTATCCGCTCGCCGGCCGGGTGCGCGATGGGGTGACGGCCGAGGTGGCCGAGGCGTTGCCAGAGATCCGGATCGGACCGATCTCCGTGGCGTTCGAGGACCTCGCGGGGCATCGATTCCCGGAGCCGGCCGAGGACGGGTCGCCGCCGCCGCCCAAACGGAGGGGTCGCAAGACCGGGGCGGCGAAGCGATGATCCTCTTCCTGCGCGCGGTGGCGCGCCTCGTCGCCTTTCTGCTGCTCGTGGCACTGGCGGTGGCCGGCCTCGCCGTAGCCGTGGCCTCGCTCGGAAGCGGGAGCGGCTTCAGCATCCCGGGCCTGGCCGAGCTCGTCAACCTGCCGCAGCTCGAAGACCGCGTCCGCGATCTCTTCGACCAGGTCGGCTCGCCGGGCGCGACGGAGATCGTTCCGGCGCTTGCGGGCCTCGGCGCGATCGCCGTCGGCATCCTCCTGCTGGTGGGGGCGCTATGGCCCCGTCGCGAGCGGCTCCTCACGCTCGAGGAGGGAAGCGAGGGCACCCTCGCCGCCCGCCGCCGGGCGCTCGCCCAGATCGCCGGAGCGCTCGCCGAGCAGGCCCGTGCCGTGAGCGCGACGAAGGTCAGGGTCCGTCCGCGCCGGCGCGGACGCGGCGGACGCCTCGAGGTCCGCGCCGTCCATCCTCGCTCCGCGGAGGCCGGCGAGGTCGAGCAGCAGGCCACCGGTTCGCTCGAGCCGCTCACCTCGGCGTTCGCTCTCAAGACCAAGGTCCATCCCCGCCTCGCCGAGGGCGAGGCCCGGGCGAGCTGATGCTGCGCCAGCGCATCAGGGCTCGTACCTCTCCGCTGGCCGCGATCGGCTGGGTCGTGCTCGTCCTGTTCGCGGTCGCGCTCGTGTGGTACGGCCTCATGCTCCTGCTGCTTGCGCTCAAGGTCCCGCCCGGAACCGTCGACACGATCTCGGGTCACCGAACGGCGTTCGACTTCCTCGCCGGGCTGACGCCCCGGGACATCGGCTCCGAGACCCGGCTGATCGCCGGGATCGCGGGACTCGTGGCCTTCCTGCTGTTCGCGTTCGCCGCGCTCAAGATGCTGCCGCGGCCCCACTTCACGCGCGGGCCGATGAGCCTCGCCGACGACGAGATCGGCACCATCGAGATGCGCCCGCGCGCAGTCGAGCGGATCGCCGAGATCGCCGCGCGGGAGGACCCGGCGGTCAGCGCCGCGGCCGGGCGCCTCGGGAACGAGGAGCTGACCGTGAACCTGCACGTCTCGCGCGCGCGCGAGGTGCCGGAGGCCATGCACGAGGCCCAGCGGCACGTGCGAGAGGCGCTCGAGCGCCACGGCGTGCCGGCCGGGACGGTGAACGTCACCCTGACCGGATTCGATCGAGCAACGCGAAGGGAGCTCAGCTGATGGATCGCAAGCAGTTCGGAGCCCTACTGGGCTTCTTGTTCGTCGCCGCATGGATCGGCTTCAACTTCGGCTACGCCCTCCTGTGCCTGGTCGGCGCCGCGCTGTTCTACCTGGCCGCCTCTTACCTCGAGGGCGACGTCGACCTCGTCGAGCTCCAGTCGCGGCTGTCGCCTCGGGGAGGCATCGGCGCGCCGGCGGGAGCGGCACCGCCGCCGACCGCGGC
>JACCUC010000200.1 GCA_013812065.1 Thermoleophilaceae bacterium
GGCGAGCGCCGCGTTGCGCTGGGCCAAGGCGCGCGCGTACGCGGAGCGTGTCGCCGCCCGAGCCGGCCAGAGCGTCGCCGCGAGCTGGTCAAGGTGCGCCCGCCGGGCGCTCGGGGGGCCCTTGACAAGTGCGAGTCGATCGGGCATGAACACGCTCGCGAGCGGACGGACCGAGGGGTCGGGAGGACGCTCGAGAACGCTCCCGTCGAGCGCCAGGCGCTTGGGCTCGCCGGGGGAGAAGCCGACCTCGAGTCGGTGGGAGCGGCAGTCCGTGCCCACCGTTTCGACCTCGAGGCGAGCCGCGGCGGCGCCCCCGCGCACCACCTCACGTTCCGCCGAGGTACGACACGAACGCCCGACAAGCGCAAAGTACAACCCTTCGAGCAGGTTGGTCTTGCCGGCCCCGTTCGGACCCGTGAGCACGGTCAGTCCCTCGCCGAGCGCCACCTCGGCGCGCTCGTAGTTGCGGAAGTCGCGCAGGAGGAGCCGGGTGGCCCGAGGCGCCACCACCGCCTCAGACGTTCAGCCGGATCGGCATGACCAGGTAGATGAAATCGTTTCCGTCCGAGCCCGACTGAACCAGGCCGGGACGCAGCGGGCTGATCAGCTTGAGGACGAGATCATCGGTGGCGGCGCTCTCGAGGCCGTCCCGCAGAAACTCCGGGTTGAAGCCGATCTCGAGGCTCTCACCCTGGAAGGCCACGGGAATCGTCTCCCGCGCTTCGCCGACGTCGGGGGTGCGGGCAGAGACCTCGAGCTCGCCCTCGCTGAAGGCGAGTCGCAGCGGAGCGTTGCGCTGTGCCAGAAGACTGACCCTGCGAACGGTGGCGAGCAGCTCGCCACCGTCGACGCGCAGCTCGTGCTCATAGCTCTCGGGTAGCAGCTGGCGGTAATTCGGAAACTTGCCCTCGACGAGACGCGACGACAGAGTGACCGAGCCAAGCTCGAAGACGACCTGGTTCTGCCCGGCGGCGACACCCACCTCCTCGGCTGCCCCAGAGGCCGCGATCCGGCTAAGCTCTTGAAGCGCCCGTGCGGGCACGTTGGCCTCGATCGATCCCTCGACCGGGGTCTCGAGAATCGTCTCCTTCACGCTCAGTCGGTAGGAGTCGGTTGCGACCATGCGCAGCTCGCTGCCCGAGGCCGAGACGAGCACGCCGGTCAGGTGGGGACGCGTCTCGTCGCGCGAAGCGGCGCGCGCGACGCGGCCCACCGTCTCCGCAAAGACGGCGGCAGGCAACCGGACCTCCGCCCCGTCGGGCTCCGGCAGGCTCGGGAAGTCATCGGCTGGAAGGGTGCGCAGATGAAAGCTCGCCGAGCCGGACGACACCTCCACGTCGCCCTCCTGGGCACGTGCCTCCACGGTGAGGTCCTCGGCGGGTAGCGAGCGCACGACGTCGAGCAATAGGCGTCCGGGGAGGAGAACCGATCCGTCGCGCTCCGGGGACGCGTCTATCCGCACCCGAACGCCCAGCTCCATGTCGGTGGCCTGCAGCTCGACCACACCGTCGCGGGCGGTGAGCAGCACTCCGGACAGAGTCTGGATCGCGCTGCGCGCGGAGATTCCCCGCACCGCCATTCCCAGCTGGGCCAGAAACTGCTCGCGGGGAAGGGAGAATTTCACTCGATCACCTTGACTGTTGTAACGAAGATAGGGCTGTCGATGGTGTCGACAAGCGGGCGAAGCCGCCGCTCGGAGCGGCCTTCGAGGCTGTCGGAGCTGCGTCGACAGCCTGGCGATTCTCTCATTGCGAGCGGTCGCTTAACCTGAGCCAGCGAGTCGGGCCTTGAGGTTGTCGACAACGGTTCGCGCCTCGGGGCGTTCGATCACGGCCTGCTCGACCCGGCGACAGGCGTGGGCGACGGTTGGATGGCGCCTGCCCCCGAAGGCCGCTCCGATCGCCGGGAGGGTCTCCTCGGTCAGTTCGCGAGTGAGGTACATCGCGACCTGGCGAGCGAAGGCGACGCGTGCGCGCCGGTCGCTCGCGTCGAGCGCTTCCGAGGTGAGATCGAAGGCTTCCGCCGTGGCGTGCTTGATGTCGTCGATGCGCACGGAGTGGCGTGGCGAGGGACCGTTCGCTGTGCTCGCGAGTCCACCGAGCACCTTGCGGACGAGCTCCGGGGTCGGCTTGTCGCCGATCAGGGACGTGTAGGCGACCAGTCGAATGAGCGCCCCCTCGAGGCTGCGAACGCTGTGCGGGACCATTTGGGCGACCTCGCCGAGGACCTCGTCGCCGATTCCGTCGACGGCGTCGAGGCAGACGCGCTTGCGCAGGATGGTCATGCGGGCCGTCAGGTCCGGATGCTCGACAGGAGCGACGAGGCCGCACTTGAAGCGCTCCTGGAGGCGCTCCTCGAGTTCGCCAAGCTCGCCGGGCGGGCGATCGCTCGTGAGCACGAGTTGCGCCCCGGCTTCGTAGAGCGCGTTGAAGGTGTGGAAGAAGGCCTCCATCGTCCCGGCTCGGTGGGCGAGGAACTGGACGTCATCGACGAGCAGGACGTCGACGTCGCGAAAGCGAGCGTGGAAGCGGGTGAAATCTCCGTGGCGGGCGGCCGCCACGAACTCGCCCGTAAAGGTCTCGACGGTCGTGTAGGCGACGCGCAGCTCCAGCGCGTAGGCCCGGACGTAGTGGCCGATGGCGTGTAGGAGGTGGGTCTTGCCGAGGCCCGGAGGGCCGTGGAGGAAGAGCGGGTTGTAGGCTTGGGCGGGCTGCTCGGCCACGGCCAGGGCCGAGGCGTGCGCGAGACGGTTGCCGGCGGAGATGACGAAACCGTCGAAGGTGTAGCGAGGGTTGAGCCGCCCCGCAGGCGCTCGGGCGTCGGCCTCCGCGCCGTCGAGCTCGGTGTCGGGCATCGATTCCGCGCCCTCGTCAACGAGCTCGACCGTCACCGGCGCGCCGACTGCGTGGGCGGCAGCGCTCGAGATCAGGCCGAGATAACGCTCCTCGAGCCATCTTCGCGCCTGTGAAGGGGCGCTGAGTATGAGCCGGCTGTCCCGACGTGCCACCGGGACCAACGGTGCCAGCCACGTCTCGAATGCCGCCTCCGAGGAGCTCGCGCGCAGTTCGTCGCGCATGCGCTGCCAGACGAGGTCGAGCTCTTCGGACACGGACAGGGGAACCTCCGCGCGCCGGCGCGGTCGATCGTCGACTTTCAGAGGGACCGCTGGAGCCTCCCGCTCCGGCGGCACCCGCAACTCTACAACGGCCCGGAGGGCGTGTGACCGGCCCCTGGACCGGTGATCGCGGCCTTGTCGCAAAGCGCGCGGAAAAGCGCCGGCGAGACCGTCTCGACGCTCGATCGGAGCCCGCCTATACTCGCCAAGTCCCCCCCAGGGATCCGTATGAAGCGCACCTATCAGCCCAAGAAGCGCAAGCGCGCCCGCGCGCATGGCTTTCGCGGCCGCATGCGCACTCGTGCCGGCCGCGCCATGCTCAGGCGTCGGCGCGCCAAGGGCCGCGCTCGGCTGACGCCGTAGAGGTGGGGGTCATAGCCCCGCCCGGAGCCAGCCGTCGAGGTGGCCGCCGTCGCCTCTCGCGCAGCGCCGACTTCGATCGGGTCTTCCGCGAGGGTCGCTCGTTCGGGACGCGGCACCTCGTGCTCCACACCCTTCCGCGCGCCGGCGACGGGGGCGCTCCTCCGGCTTCGTCGGAGGAGTCAGCGCTCCCGCGACTAGGGGTATCGGTCGGTCGCCGCGTCGGCGGCGCCGTCGAGCGCAACCGCGTCAAGCGGCTCCTGCGCGAGGCCTTCTGGGCTGTGGCGGCGGAGCTGCCCAGCGCCGATGATTACGTGCTCGTGGCCCGCCCGGAGGCATCGGAGCTCGCTCGCCGGGGTGGCGAGCCCGCCTTCGAGGGCGAGCTGCGTGAGCTCGTAGTGCGGTCAGGGCTTGCGGGATGAGCGCGCCCGGCGCTCATCAGGGGGTGGCCGGTGGGCCGACCGCGCTGGCGCTGGCACTCCTACGCGTCTACCAGCGCGTGATATCGCCGCTGCTGCCGGTGCGATGCAAGTACCACCCGACGTGCTCGGCCTACGCCGCCGAGTCGATTCGGTCGTTCGGCATACTCAAAGGGATGGTCCTCGCGGGGTGGCGCCTGCTGCGCTGCAACCCCTGGAGCGTCGGCGGGATCGACCGAGTCGAGGCTCAACGGCTGTTTCGCCCGCGATCCGACCCTGCTACTACCCGCCCCTCAGAGAAGTGACCGATGACCCTGGTCATAGCCAACATCCTCCAGCCGCTGATCGACGTCGCCGACGTCATCCTGCGGTTCTGGCACGACACGGTCGGGCTCGGATGGGGCCTGTCGATCGTGATGCTGACCGTGGTCGTGCGGATCGTGATCCTGCCGCTCACCTACAAGGGCGTCAAAGGGATGCAGAACATGCAGCGCCTCGCCCCGGAGATGAAGAAGCTTCAGGAGCGTTACAAGGACGACAAGCAGCGGCTCAACGAGGAGATGATGAAGTTCTACCAGGAGCACGGGTTCAATCCCGCGTCCTCCTGCCTCCCGCTGCTGCTGCAGATCCCCTTTTTCATCTCGCTCTTCTACCTGCTGCGCGGGGACCAATTTCAGCAGGACATCCGCGGCGAAGAGAGCTTCCTGTTCATCACCAACCTCGCGCAACCGGAGACAGGCGTGGTGCTCGTAGTCCTCATGTTGCTCTACGTGGCCACCCAGCTCGCCGCGAGCCTGGTCACCGCGGTCAGCGCCGACCGCAACCAGCGGCTCCTCGTGCTGGTGCTCCCGATCGTCTTCGTCCCCATCCTGATCAGCTTCGAGTCGGGGCTGCTCGTCTACTGGATCACCACCAACGTGTGGACCTTCGGCCAGCAGCTCGCGGTCAAGAAGTTCCTCCCGGCCCCCGAGCCGCTTTCCCTCGGCGATGGCGACGGCAAGCGCTCGAGCGGCGCGCGCACGCCAACCGCCAAGCACGCGGGGGCGGCCGCGGCGACGGCCGACGGCGACGGGGGGCGCAAGCCACGGTCCCTGCTCGCCGCGGTGGGCGTGTCCGGTGGCGAGGATGCCGACGGCGACGACGCGAGCGACGCTCGGCGTGCTCCACCACCGTCGCCGCGTAAGAAGAAGAAGCGTTCCGGGCGCCGGCGATGAGCGAGGCCCCGCGACCCCCCTCCTTGCCCGATCGCCCAGCCGACCGCGCGGTCGCGGTGGTGGAGCGTACTCTGGCCGCCCTCGAGGTCGGCGGGCGAGCTCGGGTCTCGGAAACCGACCAGGAGATCGAGGTCCTTGTCGAGGACGAGGACGATTCTGCGCTCCTTATCGGCAAGCACGGGGCGACGATCGACGCCCTCCAGCACGTCGCCTCGCGCGTCGCCTTCCGCGGGCGCGAGGGCGAGCGCAAGCGAGTGGTGATCGACGCCGCGGGCTACCGCGAGCGCCGTCAGGCCGCCCTCGAGCGCACTGCCGAGCGCGCCGCCGATGAGGCGCTCTCCTTCGGGCGAGCGGTCGAGCTCGACCCGATGAGCTCCTTCGAGCGCCGGGTCGTCCACAACCACCTGGCCGAGCGCTCGGACGTCGCGACTCACAGTGAGGGCGACGAGCCCGACCGCCGTCTTGTGGTCACCCCCCAGCGGGGCGACCCACAACCTCGCTGAGCGTTTCCCGTGAAACGGAGGCGCTGGCCGAGCGCCACGGCCTTCTGCCGCCCGTAGGCGCTCGGATCGGCGCCCTGCTGCGCGCGCTCGCCGCCGAGGCCGACCCGCCGACGACCGTGGTCGATCCCGACCAGGCGATCGAACGTCACGTCGCCGACAGCCTGTCCGCGCTCGAGCTCGCTTTCCTGAGCGGCGCGGAGACGATCGCCGATGTCGGCGCGGGCGCGGGGTTTCCCGGCTTGCCGCTGGCTATCGCGCTCCCGCAGGCACGTATCGACCTGCTCGAGTCCGTGCGGCGAAAGTGCGCCGTGATCGAGCGGCTGGCCGCCGCGTCCGGGACCGATAACGCCCGAGCTGTCCCGGCGCGGGCAGAGGACTGGGCACGCGAGGGCGGTGCAGAGGCGTACGATGTCGTCACCGCCCGAGCCGTCGCTCCGCTCCCCGTTCTGTGCGAGTACGCGGCGCCGCTGCTCGCGCGCGAGGGCGTGCTCGTATGCTGGAAGGGGGTGCGGAACCGCGACGAGGAACGGGCAGGGCGGGTTGCGGCCGCCGAGCTCGGCCTGCGAGCGGGCGAAGTCCGACCGGTGGAGCCCTTCCGGGGCGCTCGTAACCGCCACCTGCACACTTTCTTGAAGGTCGAGCCGGCGCCGGCGCGGTTCCCTCGCCGGGCCGGCGTGGCCGCCAAGCGCCCGCTCGGCTCCGACTAGATGGTTGCTCGGAAGGAGGTTCCGACCGGCGCGCCGAATACGTTGAACACGTGGGCGAGATCTATGCCATCGCCAACCAGAAGGGCGGCGTCGGGAAGACGACCACCGCGGTGAACCTGGCGGCCTGCGTCGCCGAGGCGGGCTACCCGACCCTGCTCGCCGACCTCGATCCTCAGTGCAACGCGACCTTGGCCCTCGGCCTGCCCAAGGACCTCGACCGGACGGTGTACTCCTGCCTGGGCGGCGAGCTCGACCTGACCGAGGCGGCGCGAGAGACGGGCGTCCCCAACCTGTGGCTCGTCCCCTCGACCGCCGAGCTGGCGGGCGCGAGCGTCGAGCTGCCGCGTCTGGCGGGCTCGGAGGGGCGCCTGCGCGAGTCGCTCGGCGCCGCGCGCGAGCGCTTCCTGTTCACCTTGCTCGACTGCCCGCCGTCGCTCGGCCCGCTGACCGTCAACGCCCTGGTCGCCGCCGACCGGGTGATCGTCCCGGTGCAGACCGAGTACTTCGCGCTCGAAGGGCTCGCAGGGCTGCTCGACACCCTCACCTTGATCCAGCGTGAGCTCAACCCCGGCCTACGGGTCGCAGGGATGATCCTGACCATGCACGACGGGCGCACTCGGCTTGCCCAGGACGTCGAGCGCGAGGTTCGCGAGCATTTTCCGGAGCTCGTCTTCGACACGGTGGTCCCGCGCAACGTGCGCGTGGGCGAGGCGCCGAGCTTCGGACTGCCCGTCACCAGCCACGATCCCCACTGCGCGGGCTCGGTGGCCTACCTGCAGCTCGCCCGGGAGGTGGCCGCTCGTGCCTGAGCCCTGGCAGGGCATGTCGGGCGCCGCCCCGGGCCGGGGGATCGGGCGCGGCCTGGCGGCGATCCTCGCCCCGAGCGAGCGCGAGACCGAGGGCCTGCGCCACCTGGCGCTCGATCTGATCCGGCCCAACCCGCGTCAGCCGCGGCGCTTCTTCGACGGCGACGCGCTGCTCGGCCTGTCGGAGTCGATCAAGGCTCGCGGCATCCTTCAGCCCCTCGTCGTCCGCCCCATCCCGGGCGGGACCTTTGAGCTCGTGGCCGGCGAGCGCCGGCTGCGGGCGGCCAGGCTCGCGGGCCTCGATGAGGTTCCGACCGTGGTGCGCGAGACCGAGGAGGCTGAGCAGCTCGAGCTCGCCCTGGTCGAGAACGTCGCCCGCGAGGATCTCAACCCGGTCGAGGAGGCGCGCGCCTGTGCGACGCTGGTCGACGACCTCGGGGTGAGCAAGGAAGAGCTCGGGCGGCGCATCGGGCGCAGCCGGGTCGCGGTCTCGAACCTGATCCGCCTGCTCGACCTTCCCGACGAGGCCCTCGACCTGCTCACGCAGGGAATTCTCTCGGAGGGCCACGGGCGCGCGATCCTCACCTGCCGCGACCAGCTCGAGCGCCGCCGCCTGGCTCGCGAGGCGAGCGCCGAAGACTGGTCGGTGCGGGAGACCGAGCGCCGGGCCAGGGCAGCCGAGGCCGGCGAGCGACGGGCCGGTGTACGAGTACCGGTGACCGTCCATCCCGACCTGGCCGAGGCGCTCGCGGTGGCGGAGGATGCGCTCACCGCGGCGCTCGGTCGCGAGGTGAAGGTGCGTCCACGGCGAGGGTCCTACCGGGTCGAGCTCGACCTGACCGAGCCCCAGGAGGGCGTCGCGCTCGCGGAGCGCATCCTGCGGCGGGCGACGGCGTAGGCGGGTCGCATGCACCCTTCCAGGCGGCTTCGAAGAAGCCGCTGCCGCGCTAAACTCCCGGACTCCTCGAGGGCGATTAGCTCAGCCGGTTAGAGCGCTTCTCTGATAAGGAAGAGGTCCCAGGTTCGAGTCCTGGATCGCCCACTGCGGTGCGCCGCTGGAGTTCCGATGGCTTACAACGAGCAAGGCTGAGGTCCCCTGAGCGACGGAGCTAGCACCTCCCCGCCCCCACCGGGTGGCCCCATCCCGGCGCCACCCCTGAGGGTGATCGTGCGCGTGGTCGCGGTCGTCGTGGCGGCGGCGCTCTCGCTCTACCTCATCTACCTGCTGCGCCAGCCGATCGGCTGGCTGGTGCTCGCCGCGTTCATCGCCCTCGCCACCGCCGGACCGATTCGTGCCCTCGAGCGGCGCCTGCACCGAGGCTTGGCCGTCGCGCTCGTCTACCTCGGAGTGATCCTGGCCCCCTTCCTCATCCTCGCCATTCTCGTTCCCCCGATCGTCGAGCAGGGCACGCGCCTGGCCAACGATGCCCCCCGCTACGCCGCCGACGCGCGGCGATTCGTCTCCGAGAACGAGACGCTGCGGGGGCTCGACCAGCGCTACGCCCTCGGGCAGAGGCTCCAAGCCGAGGCGAGCCGCCTCACGAGCCGGCTCGGCGAGGCGGCCGGAACGCTCGTCAACGTCGGCGCGGGCATCGTCAGCTCGGTGTTCACGGTGGTCACCATCCTGATCCTGGCGATCTTCATGGTGACGGGTGCGCCGCGTTGGAGACGTAGCTTGGGGAGCTACCAGCCCGCTGATCGCGAGGAGGCCCTGAACCGCCTCTTCGACCGCGTTGGGGCCGCGGTCGGGGGCTATGTCCGCGGCGCGCTCCTCCAGGCGCTGATCGCCGGAGTGCTGAGCTGGCTGGTGCTCCTCCTCCTCGGCGTCCCCTACGCGCTCCCGCTGGCGCTCGTGATCGGCCTGCTCGACCTCGTGCCGCTCGTGGGCGCGACGTTGGGCGCCGTCCTGGTCGCCATCGTCACGCTGTTCGTCGACTTCCCGACCGCGACCATCGTCTGGGTCGTGTGGTCGATCGTCTATCAGCAGGTCGAGAACGCCGTGATCCAACCGCGGATCATGTCGCGGGCGGTCTCCGTAGACCCGTTCGTGGTCCTCGTGTCGGTGCTCTTCGGCAGCGCCCTGTTCGGGGTCGTCGGAGCCCTGCTCTCCATCCCGGCGGCCGCCACGGTGCAGGTGGCCGTTCGGGAGTACCTCGCCTACCGGGAGCTCCCCCGCCCCGTGGACGCCTCGCCCGACCCGGAGCCGGGAGCGCTCTCGACTGAGGCTCCTCCGACGGCTGGGCAGCCGGCCTGAGGCAAGCCGCCGGCCCGGCCCGGCCGGGATCGTCTCTCGGTAACACCTCCGCCACGGCCCTTGGCACTCTCGCTGATAGAGTGCCAAAGCAGTAAGCGGAACCACCAAGCAGACGGAGGTTTGCCCATGAACCTGAAGCCTTTGGGCGATCGCCTGATCGTCCACGTGGTCGAGGAGGAGGAGAAGACGGCTAGCGGCATCGTCCTCCCCGACACCGCCAAGGAGAAGCCCCAGCGGGGCAAGGTCGTCGCCGTCGGCGACGGCAAGCTGAACGAGGAGAACCACCGCATCCCCGTCGACGTGACGGAGGGTGACGAGGTCCTCTACTCGAAGTACGGCGGCACGGACATCGTCGTGGAGGGCGAGGATCTGCTCGTCCTGCGCGAGGCCGACGTGCTCGCCAAGGTCACCGGCTAGAGACAGGAAGGATTGAGAGGAGAAAATGGCTCACAAGGAGCTCAAGTACGACCAGGAGGCGCGCGCGGCGCTCGAGGCCGGCGTGAACGCCGTGGCGAACGCCGTCAAGGTGACGCTCGGCCCCAAGGGCCGCTACGTCGTCCTCGACAAGAAGTTCGGCGCCCCGACCATCACGAACGACGGCGTGACCATCGCCCGTGAGATCGAGGTCGAGGACGTCTTCACGAACCAGGGTGCCCAGCTCGTCCGCGAGGTCGCCACCGCGACCAACGACGTGGCCGGCGACGGCACGACGACGGCGACGCTGCTGGCCCAGATCATCGTCCATCAGGGACTTCGCAACGTGGCCGCCGGCGCGAACCCGCTGGCTCTGCGCCGCGGGATCGAGAAGGCCGTCGAGCAGGTCACCGAGCACATCGGGACGCAGTCCCAGGACGTGTCCGGCAAGGACCAGATCGCCCGCGTGGCCGCCATCTCGG
>JACCUC010000202.1 GCA_013812065.1 Thermoleophilaceae bacterium
CGCTGCGGCTGTCCAACAGTCTCCGACCCGCCCCGCCTCCGCGCGCGCTGTACGTCGACTCGCTCGCCACCGCCTCCGACTTCAGGCGCCGCGGCGTGGCGCGCGCCCTGCTGGAGAGCGCCGCGGCGCACGCACGCGAGCGGAGCTGCACTCACGTCGCCCTCGAGACCGAGATTGAGAACTCCGCCGCTCGTGCGCTCTACCGGTCCGCCGGCTTCCGGGAGACCGACACCTTCCCGCCGCTCGAGCCCGGGCTCGGCGAGGGGTACGTCTGCCTGGTGAGCGATCTGTCCGGGGCCTCAAGCTGAGCGGACCGCCAGCGCCTCGGCGAGGGCGGTGCAGACGCGATCGGTCCCGACCTGGGTGAGGCCGGGGAAGAACGGCAGCGCGAGCGAGCGCCGCGCCACGTCCTCGCACACCGGCAGCTCGCCCTCGCGGTGCCCGAAGCGCTCACGGTAGAAGCTCATGAGGTGGATCGCGGGCAGGTAGGGCTTCGAGTCGATCCCGCGCGTGCGCAGCGCGGCGATGGCGGCGTCGCGGTCCGCGCCGGCCGGCACCTGGACCACATAGGCGAAGGGACTGCGACGGTCGCCGCCGGCGTCGGGGCACGGCAGCTCGAGCCCGTCGAGGGCTGCGGGACGATCGGGGGCCGACAGCCGCTCGCTGTAGGCGGCGGCGAGGGTCCGCCGGGCGGCGAGCAACTCGTCGAGGCGCTCGAGCTGCGCGAGCCCGAGCGCGCAGGCAAGCTCCGAGAGCCGGTAGTTGTAGCCGAGGCGGTCGTGGTCGAGCCAGCTCATGTCGGGCGCGCGGCCCTGGTTTCGCTCGCTGTCGACCCGCGCCTTGACGGCGCCGTCGGGAGAGATCACCATGCCGCCCTCCCCGGTGGTGAGCTGCTTGTTCGGATAGAACCCGAACACGGCGAGGTTGCCGCGGGCGCCGACCGGCGGCCCGTCGGCGTGATGGGCCCCGAGCGCCTCGCAGGCGTCCTCGACCACGAACAGGCCGTGCTCGCGCGCGATCCTCTCAAACGCGGGCAGGTCCGCCGGGTAGCCGAAGATGTGCACCGGCAGGAGGCCCCGGGTGCGCGGACCGACCGCCGCCGCCACGGCATCGGGGTCGAGGTTGAGGGTGCGGCGGTCGATGTCGCAGAACACGGGCCGGGCCCCCTCGTAGACGATCGCGTTGGCCGAGGCCACGAACGAGAGCGGCGTCGTGATCACCTCGTCGCCGGCCTCGACGCCCGCGGCGCGCAGGGCGAGGTGCAGCCCCGCCGTCCCGCTCGACACCGCGGAGGCGTGCCCGACGCCGAGCCGGTGCGCAAAGGCGCGCTCGAAGTCGTCGAGGCGCGGGCCGAGCGAGAGCTGGCCCGAGCGCAGCGTCGCGATCACGAGCTCCTCCTCGCGCTCGCCGACGACCGGGCGTGCGAGCGGGATCGGCGCGGAACCGTCCTCCTCAGCAGCCGGTCGCGCCGGCGCGGTCACCGCCCCGAGACCGCGGCGCCCTCGCTCGTCACGCCCGCGAGTCCCCCCTGAGCCCTCCCCGGCAGCATCCCCGCCTCGAGCGAGTCGACGAGCGCATCCCAGCTCGCCTCGATCACGTTCTCAGACACCCCGATCGCCCCCCAGGTGTCGACTCCGTCGCTCATATCGAGCAGGACGCGGGTCACCGCGCCGGTGCCCTTGGCCTCGTCGAGGATGCGAACCTTGAAGTTGACGAGCTCGAGGTCGCGCAGGTGCGGGTAGGTCGCGCCGATCGCGCCCCGCAGCGCCCGGTCGAGCGCGTGGACCGGGCCGTTCCCCTCGGCGGTGCGCACCTGGCGCTCGCCGTCGACCCAGATCTTGATCGTCGCCTCGGTCTCGACCCGGCCGGTCTCGCGCTTCTCGACGATCACCCGGAAGGACTCGAGCCGAAACAGCGGCTCGTAGTCGCCACTCTCGCGGCGGATCAGGAGGTCGAAGGAGCCGTCGGCGGCCTCGAACTGGTAGCCCGTCGACTCGAGCGCCTTGACGCGCTCGATCACACGCCCCGCCGCGTCGTCGGCGAGCGCGACGCCGGACTGCTCGGCGCGCGCGTGCACGGTTCCCTTCCCCGACAGCTCGGAGACGAGCAGCGCGCGGTCGTTGCCCACGTCCGCGGGCTCGACGTGCTCGAAGGTGCGCGCGTCGCGCACCACTCCGGCCACGTGCATCCCGCCCTTGTGAGCGAAGGCGTTGCGCCCGACGTAGGGCTGGTCGGGATTCGGCGCCACGTTGCAGATCTCGTCGACCAGGTGCGCGGTCTCGGTCAAGCGGGCGAGCCGCTCGGGCTCGACGCAGCTCAGGCCGAGCTTGAGCTGGAGGGTCGGAAGGATCGTGACCAGATTGGCGTTTCCGCAGCGCTCGCCGTAGCCGTTCATCGTCCCCTGGACCAGTTGCGCGCCCCGCTCGACGGCGGCCAGCGCGTTGGCCACCCCGCAGCCCGCATCGTCGTGGGTGTGGATGCCGAGCGAGGGGCCGCCGACGGGGCTTGCGCCAACCTCGGCCGCAACCGCGGCCGTCGCCTCGGCGACCTGGCTCGGCAGCGACGAGCCGTTCGTGTCGCACAGGGTGACGTTCTCGGCCCCGGCCCCGGCGGCGGCGTGCAGGCACCGCAGCGCGTAGGCGGGGTCGTGGCGAAATCCGTCGAAGAAATGCTCGGCGTCGTAGATCACCCGCTTTCCCCGGGTCCGCAGGAACGCCACCGATTCGGCGATCATCCGCAGGTTCTCCTCGGGATCGACGCGGGTCACCTTCTCGAGATGGAGGCGCCAGGTCTTGCCGACCAGCGTGCATACCGGCGCGAAGCAGTCGGCGAGCAGCCTCAGGCTCGGGTCATCGTCAGCGCTTCGGTCGCGCCGGCGAGTCATGCCGAAGGCGACGATCTCGGCGTACTCGAAGCGCTCACGCGAGAGCAGCTCGAAGAGCTCGTCCTCCTTGGGGTTCGAGCTCGGGAAGCCGGCCTCGATCAGATGGACGCCGAGGGCGTCGAGGGCGTGCGCGACGCGCAGCTTCTCATCGGCCGAGAGCGACATGCCCTCGCCCTGCATGCCGTCGCGGAGCGTGGTGTCGTAGAGCTGGACCTGCGGAACCATCGGGGAGCGCCTTTCGAGTGGGGTGAGCGGGTACGGGCTGCGGCGGCGACGCGAATCGCGACTAGCGCGTCGCCGCGCCCGTAATTCGCTGCGTCCCGGCGCTCATCACACCCTCGATGGTACCTCGACCAGGTCGAGCCACTCGTGGTAGCGCTCGGCGCGGCCGACGAGCGCCTCGTCGAAGATCGCCTGCACCTCGCGGGTGATCGGCCCCCGCTCGCCGCCCCCGATCGGGTGGTCGTCGATCTCGCGGACGGGGGTGAGCTCGGCGGCGGTCCCGGTGAGGAAGACCTCGTCGGCGAGCGTGAGCTCTGCGCGGGCGACGTCGCGCTCCACCACCTCGAGGCCGAGGTCCCGAGCGATCTGAATCACCGACTTGCGGCTGATCCCGTCGAGGATGCTCGCGCTCTGCGGCGGGGTCGCGATCGCCTCGTCCTTGACCACGAACACGTTCTCGCCGGTCCCTTCGCAGACGCGTCCCTGATCGTCGAGCAGGATCGCCTCCTCGTAGCCCGCCTGCGAGACCTCGATCTTGGCCAGCACCGAGTTCAGGTACTGGCCGCAGGCCTTCGAGTGGGGGATCAGCGAGTCGGGTGAGATCCGCCTCCACGAGGAGACCTTGGCGCGAATGCCGCGGCGCTTTCCCTCCTCCCCCAGGTACGCGCCCCACTCCCACACGGCGATCGACACCTCGACCGGGTTCTTCAGCGGGTCCAGCCCCATCGGCCCGTAGCCGCGGTAGACGAGCGGGCGGATGTAGCAGCTCTTGAGCTCGTTGCGGACGATCAGCTCGTGGGTGGCCTCGCGCAGCTTCTCGAGCTGGTAGGGAAGCTCCATGTAGTAGAGGGCGGCCGAGCGCTTGAGGCGCTCGAGGTGATCGTGGTGGCGGAAGATCGCCGTGCCGCGCTCGGTCTCGTACGCGCGGATCCCCTCGAAGACGCCCGTGCCGTAGTGGAGGGTGTGGGTGAGGACGTGCACCTTGGCCTCGTCCCAGGGGACGAACTCGCCGTTCATCCAGATGAGGTCGGCGGTGTTCACGGTGGCCGCGGATGATACGCCGCACGCGAAGGGCCGCCTCAGCGGCGGCTCTCGCGTCTCGGGTCGAGGTCGTCGGAGCGCCCGGAGGCGCCCGCGTGTCTGCCTACTCGTCGGCCGGGCCCGGGGGGGCGCCGTCGGGCCCCGGGCCATCGTCGAACTCGAGTATCCCGCAGGCCGCGCGGCTTCCACCGGCGTATTGGGAACGACCGGGAGCGCCGGGGATGCTCGCCTCGCCCCCCTCGTCCTCCATGGCGTGGACGATCACCGCGGCGCCCGGGGTGCCGCTGTTCACACCGCCCGTCCGGTCGTCGATCGAGGTGCGGTGGTTCGGCTGGAGGACGAATCGGCTGGTGCGCGTGCGGAGCTCGCCGACGCCCCTGTGGTCGACCTCCAGGTTCGGCAGGTCCCCCGTGTGGTAGGGGTGGTTGTTGTCGACGGGCGTCGACTGACCCTGGGGTCCGGGGTCGTAGTGACCGCCGGGCTCCGCCGAACTGGGTCGTGCCCGCGTCGGCGCAGGTGCCGTTCTCGTGTACGTGGAAGCCGCGCTTGGAGCCCGGCGGCAGCCCCTCGACGCGAGCGAAGACGTCGACCAGCGGCTCCGGCTGACCACCGACCGAGCGCTGGACGAAGCGCACTTCGCCAGAGATCCCCGAGCCGGGCGCTCCCATGACCTTGGCCCGAGCGGTGAAGTTGCCCTGATCCTCACGGTCGCCGGTGGCGACGGTCACGCCCCCGGCGGCGAGTCCTGCGGCGACGCCTACGACCAGCCCGGCGGCCAGTCGCCGGTTCGACTCGAACATGTCATCCCCTGCCCTGGACGGATTTACGAAGGAGCGCGCAGGTTATCCGGGGCCTACCACGCGCCTCATCCGCCTGGACGGATGGACGAAGGAGCGGGTACCGGACCCTACCCGCGCGTCATGCCCTTGGCATGGCGACCAGTCGCTGGAGCACCGCGGCGGTCGCCTCCGCGGTGGTCGCCGCGCCGCCGAGGTCGGGCGTACGCAGCCCGTCCGCC
>JACCUC010000208.1 GCA_013812065.1 Thermoleophilaceae bacterium
GCCGAGCTCGTCGCGGTCGGTGGCTCGACCGCAGTGGATCCGGGTCGGCGGCTCGACCGATGACGCCGTCCGGCGCGGCCCGGCGACCGCGCCCGCGCTCGGGCGCCACGCCCGCCCGTCGCTGTGCGCTCCGGGTCCTGCGGCGGGTCTTCGCCGAGGGCGCCTTTGCCGACCGCGCCCTGCGCGCGGAGGCCGATCGCGCGCGACTGGAGGGGCGCGACCGCGCCCTGGCCGAGCGCATCGCCTTTGGTGCCGTGCAGCGCCGGGCGACGCTCGACCACGTGCTGGCAGCCTGCTCCGCCCGCCCGCTCGCGGCGATCGACCCGCAGCTTCTCGACGCCCTCCGCATCGGCGTTCTCCAGCTGCTGTTCCTCGACGCCGTTCCCGATCGTGCCGCCGTCGAGCAGACCGTCGAGCTCGCCCGCGAGGTCGCGGGGGAGCGCACCACCGGCTTCGCCAACGCGGTCATGCGCCGGGCGGCCCGCGAGGGTCCCGGCCTGCTCGGAGGTCTCGACGACGCGACCCCCGAGGGCGCCGCCGTCCGGCACTCCCACCCCGAATGGATCGCACGGTTGTGGTGGGATGTGCTCGGCCCCGCCGGCGCGCGGGCGCTGCTGGCCCACGACAACGAGCCCCCCGAGCTGGCGGTGCGGGTCAACGAGCTCGTGGCCACGCGCGGAGAGGTCCTCGCCGCGCTTCGCCGCGGCGGGGCTTCGGCGCGCCCCGACGCGGCGCTTCCCGAGGCGCTCGCCGTCGACGGGCCGTTCGACCTCCCCCGCTCGCCGCTCTTCGCCGCCGGGGCGATCACCCCGCAGGCGCGGGCGTCGATGCTCGTGGCTCGGGTGGTCGCGCCGCGCGCGGGGGAGCGGGTGCTCGACCTGTGTGCCGCGCCGGGGACGAAGACCTCCCACCTCGCCGCGCTCATGGGCGGTCGCGGGACGCTCGCCGCCGTCGAGCTCCACCCCGGCCGGGCCGGAGCGCTCGCCGAAAACTGCCGCCGGCTTCGCGCCGAGCTGGTCGAGATAGTGAGCGGCGACGCCCGCCACGTCGACGTCGGGGAGGGCTACGACCGCATCCTGCTCGATCCGCCGTGCTCGGACCTCGGCACTCTGGCCGCACGACCCGATGCCCGCTGGCGCAAGTCGCCCGCCGACGTCCACGAGCTGGCCGAGCTCGGGCGCGAGCTGCTCGTCGCGGCCGCCCGGCGCGTGCGGCCGGGCGGGACGGTGACGTTCTCGACCTGCACGATCTCGCCGCCCGAGAACGCCGAGCAGATCGAGGGCTTCCTGGCGACGCGATCCGACTTTGCCGCCGACGACCTGGGGGCCGAGTGGCCCGACCTCCGCGACCGCTCGTGGCCGCGGTATCTCCAGACCCTTCCCCACCGTCACGAGACGGCCGGATTCTTCATCGCGCGCCTGCGGCGAACGGGCTGGACGGCACCACCGTCGTGAATCGCCACAATCAACCCATGGCCGAAGCGCGGCAGACCACCGCCAAGCCCACGTGCCCCGGTTGCGGTCAGCCCTGGCTGCGCGCGACCAGTCTTCCCGGCCGCTACCGCTGCGTCTACTGCCTCAGGCGCTACGAGCTGCGCTCCGACTGCCCGAGCTGCGGCGCCCACTCGACGATCGCCCGCATGTCGGACACGGCGAACATGGTCTGCCGCAACTGCGGCGAGACCACGCTGCGGCCGGTCTGAGCGCCCGCGCGCTTTCGCGGAAACGTTGGTCAGGCGGCGGTGTGCTCCGTCCACCGCCACCCGTCCCACCACCGCAGCCGCTCCTGCCGGTAGGGGTCCGGGTACCAGGCGGCGGGCGCCTCCGGCGCGCTTGACGGGGCGGCCAGCGGGCTCTGGGGTGCGGACGCGGTCGCCGGCGCGGCCACCGCCGAGGCGAGCGGCAACGCCGCCCGCAGCTCCTCGAGGCGGGCGGCGTAGGTGGCCTCGCGCTGAGCGAGGTCCTCGTCATGCTCCTGGCGGCGCCGCGCGACGTGGCGGCGCACGAACGCGAGCTCGGTGGCGGCGTGGTGGAG
>JACCUC010000210.1 GCA_013812065.1 Thermoleophilaceae bacterium
CCGCCGGACTGCTGCCCGCGGGCGCCCTCGCCGACCCCGGCCGCCTCGAGCGCCTCGGCGAGTCGCCGATCGTCAACCTGCACGTCGTCTACGACCGCCCGGTCACCGACCTGCCCTTCGCCGCCGCGGTCGGGAGCCCGGTCCAGTGGGTGTTCGACCGCTCGGATTCCTCGGGCCTGGCGAGCGGCCAGTACCTCGCCGTCTCCCTGTCGGGCGCGACCGAGGAGATCACCCTGCGCCCCGATGCGCTGCGCGAGCGCTTCCTGCCCGCGCTCGCCGACCTCTTCCCAGGGGCACACGACGCCCGTGTCGAGCGGTTCTTCGCCACCCGCGAGCCCGCGGCCACGTTTCGAGCCGCGCCGGGGGTCGCGCGCCTGCGTCCGGGGGCGCGCACGCGGGTGCCCGGCCTGGTCCTCGCCGGAGCGTGGACCGACACCGGGTGGCCCGCCACCATGGAGGGCGCGGTGCGCAGCGGGCTCACGGCGGCCGAGGAGGTCGTGACGACGCTCGCGGGCGGTCGGCCGCAAGGCGCGTCCGTCCGGGCCTCCCACACGATGCGTCCGATCGCCGCCGGGCTCGAGCCGGAGGCGACACCGCGGTGACCGCCGGGCCACGAGCACCCAGCGGGGCCGGGAGCGCCGCCTATCCCGTTGCCCTCCAGGACGAGGTCGAGGCGTACCTCGCCGACCTCGAGTTCGCCACCGTACCTGGCACGCGGGGCCTCCACGAGGCGATGCGCCACTCGTTGCTCGCCGGCGGCAAGCGCGTCCGTCCCGTGCTTGCGCTCGCGACCGCCGAGGCCGTTGGCCGAGCACGCGCCGAGGTGATGCCGCTCGCCGCGGCTCTCGAGCTCGTGCACACCTACTCGTTGATCCACGACGACCTGCCGGCCATGGACGACGACGAGTTGCGCCGCGGACGTCCGACCTGCCACGTCGCCTTCGGCGAGGGGGTCGCGATCCTCGCCGGCGACGGCCTGTTCGCCGAGGCGCTGCGGATCCTGCTCGAGCGCCAGGCCGGCGAGCCGGAGCACGTGCTCGCCGCGGCCCGTGAGCTCGTGACGGCCGCCGGGGTGGACGGGATGGTAGGCGGCCAGTTCCTCGACATCACGGGCGACGCCCAGACCGACGGGGAGTCGCTGCGGCGCCTGCACGCCCTCAAGACCGGTCGCCTGATCGGAGCCTCGGTCGAGTGCGTTCTCCTGCTGGCCGGCCTCCCCGAGGCCGAGACCGCCCCTTACCGCCGCTTCGCTCACGAGCTCGGGGTCCTGTTCCAGATCGTCGACGACATCCTCGACGTCACGGGCGAAGAGCAGGCCATCGGCAAGCCGAGCGGTTCCGACGAGCGCCACGGCAAGGCGACCTACGTGAGCGTGTTCGGGCTCGACCGCGCCCGCGAGCTCGCCGCCGACTCTCACGCGGGTGCGCGGAGGGCGCTGGCCGACGCCGGCGGTCGGACGGCTAAGCTCGAACAGGCGGCGGACTACATCCTCACCCGCCGGCGATGACCCTGCTCAAGACGATCGACAAGCCGAAGGACCTGCACGGCCTGTCCGACGCCGATCTGGCGCTGGTCGCCCAGGAGGTCCGCGAGCTGATCATCGACACGATCGGCGAGATCGGAGGGCACTTCGGGGCCAACCTCGGCGCGTGTGAGATCGCCACGGCCATCCACTCGCTGATCGACTCCCCACGCGACAAGGTGCTCTGGGACGTCGGCCACCAGGCCTATCCGCACAAGGTCCTCACCGGGCGCCGCGACCGCCTCGACACCATCCGCAAGCACGGCGGCCTCGCGCCGTTCTGCTCGATCTTCGAGTCCCAGCACGATATCATGGGCGCGGGCCACGCCTCGACGGCGATCTCCTACGCGGTGGGGCTCAAGGAGGCGATGCGCCAGGGGCGCGGGGAGGACGGCAAGGTCGTCGCCGTGGTCGGCGACGGCGCGCTCACCGGCGGGGTCGCCTTCGAGGCACTGCAGAACGCCGGCGGCCTCGGCGTGCCGATCGTGATCGTCCTCAACGACAACGGCATGTCGATCGCGCCGAACGTGGGCGCGCTCTCGCGTTACTTCAACCGCGTGCGCCTCAACCCGAAGTTGCACAAGGCGCGCGAGGAGGTGGAGACGGGCCTGACCAAGCTCCCCGCCGGCCTCGGCGAGCGGATCGAGCGCCTCGGACCGATTGTCAAGGAGTCGCTGAAGGCCTACTGGGCGCCGGGACTGATCTTCGAGGAGCTCGACCTCGCCTACGTGGGCGTGGTCGACGGCCACGACATGGCCGCGCTGCGCGAGGCGATCGGCGAGGCGCTCGAGGCCGGTCGCCCGGTGGTCGTCCACGCCAAGACCGTCAAGGGCAAGGGCTTCGCACCGGCCGAGGACGGCGGTCTCGAGGGCATGGAGAAGTGGCACGCGGCCAAGCCGTCGTCGATCGTCAACCGGCAGGCGGCGGCGAAGCCGACCCCCGCCAAGGGCACCGCCGCTGCCGCCGCCAAGCCCAAGCCGCCGCCGCAGTACACGAAGGTCTTCGGCGAAGCCCTGGTCGAGGAGTGCCGGCGCGACGAGCGCGTGGTCGGGATCACCGCGGCCATGAACTCGGGCACCGGGCTCGACATCCTTCAACAGGCGCTGCCCGAGCGCTATTACGACGTCGGCATCGCCGAGCAGCACGCCGTGCTGTTCGCCGCCGGACTCGCCCTCCAGGGCGCGAAGCCGGTGGCAGCGATCTACTCGACTTTCCTCCAGCGGGGCTTCGACCAGATCGTCCACGACGTCTGCCTGCAGGGACTGAACGTGGTCTTCGCCATGGACCGTGCCGGACTCGTCGGCGACGATGGGCCGACCCACCACGGCGCCTTCGACGTCTCCTACCTCCGCTGCCTCCCGAACATGGTGGCCATGGCTCCGCGCGACGAGGCGATGCTCGCCCATATGCTGCGCACGGCGCTCGTCTACGACGACGGGCCGGTCGCCTTGCGCTATCCGCGCGGCGAGGGGGAGGGGCTGGACCTGTCCGCGTACCCCGCCCCGATCGAGATCGGTCGCGGAGAGATCCTGCGCGAGGGGGAGCGCGTGGCGCTCGTCGGCTACGGCTACGGCGTCTCGGTGGCGCTCGGGGCCGCCCGGCAGCTCGAGTCCGGGCACGGGGTCGAGCCGACGGTGGTCGATGCGCGCTTCGCCAAGCCGCTCGACGCCGAGCTCATGTCCGAGCTCGCGGTCGAGCACGAGCTGATCGTCACGGTCGAGGAGAACGTGCTCGCCGGCGGCTTCGGCTCGGCGGTGCTGGAGGCCCTCGCCGACCGCGACGCCCTGGCCGAGACCCGTGTCCTGCGCCTCGGGCTCCCCGACCGCTTCGTGACCCACGGGAAGCCGGCGCTGCTGCGCGAGGAGGTCGGGCTGACGCCGGAGGCGGTGGCAGGGCGCGTGGCCGAGACCCTGCTCGCCCCCCGCAGCGCGCTCACGCAGGTCTAGTAGGCGCGGCTGACCGCCGGGCTCGCTCGCTCGAGCCCCTTCAGGGCCGCCTGGGCGGCGAAGAAACCACTCATGCCGTGCACGCCGCCTCCGGGAGGCGTCGAGGAGGAGCAGATGTAGAGGCCCTCGACCGGCGTCGAGTACGGCACCGGCCGTGCCACCGGTCGAGTGAACAGCTGGGTCAGGTCCTGGAGCCCCCCGTTGATGTCGCCGCCGACGTAGTTTCGGTTGCGGCGCTCGACCTCGGCGCTCGTCATCGCTGAGCGGGCGAGCACGCGGTCGCCGAAGCCGGGAGCGAAGCGCTCGATCTGGGCCTCGATCGCGCCGGTCATGTCGGCCTGCGAGCCGTTCGGGACGTGGCAATAGGCCCACGCGGTGTGCTGGCCGGGCGGTGCGCGCTCTGAGTCGAACAGGCTGGCCTGCACGAGCAGAACGTACGGCCGCTCGGGACAGCGCCCCCGCGCCACCGCCTCCTCCGATGCCGCGACCTCTGCCAGCGTTCCGCCGAGGTGCACGGTGCCGGCACGCGCGGTCTCCGGCGCGTTCCAGGGGATCGGCCCGTCGAGCGCCCAGTCGAGCTTGAAGATCCCCGGGCCGTAGCGAAAGCGCCCGAGCGCCCGGCGGTAGCGGTCGGGCAGCCGGTGCCCCGCCACCTCGAGCACGCCACGGGGGGTGAGGTCGAGCAGGACGGCTCGGGCAGGGGGCAGCTCGTCGAGCGAGTGCACCCGCCGGCCGGTCTCGATCTCGCCGCCCAGCGAGCGCAGGTGAGCGGCGAGTGCGTCGGCGATCCGCTGCGAGCCGCCGCGGGCGACGGGCCAGCCGACCGCGTGACCAAGGAGCGCAAGCACGAGGCCGAAGGAGGCGCTCGGGCTCTGGCGCAGAGAGAGCATGGAGTGGGCTGCGCAGCCGGCCAGCAGCGCTCGTGCCCGCTCGCCCTCGAAGCGTCCGCGCGCGAGGCCTTGCGCCGACCGCAGGGCGCTCAGGCCGAAGCGCGCAAGCGACAGTGGGTGACGCGGCGGGCGCAGCGGCCCGAGGATGCCGGGGAGCAACCGCGCGGCGTCGTGGACGAGCGGCCGAAACAGACCCCGGTAGGCGCCCGCGTCCGGTCCGAGGCCGGCGGCGGTCGCCTCCACCGACCGTTCCAGGACCACGGCGCTGCCGTCGTCGAGCGGATGGGCCAGCGGCGCCGGAGGCTGCACGAGCTCGAGCCCGTGCTCGCCGAGCGGGAGCCCGGAGAGGAAGGGCGACCCGAGCGCCAGCGGATGCGCGGTCGAGCAGACGTCGTGGACGAAGCCGGGGAGGGTGAGCTCCTCCGAGCGCATGCCGCCGCCGATCGTCTGCTCGGCCTCGAGCACGAGCACCGACTGCCCGGCGCGGGCGAGCGCGATCGCCGCGGCGAGGCCGTTGGGCCCAGAGCCGACGACGAGCGCGTCGCGGGCTTCAGCCAACCGGCTTGCGCCGCCGCAGGAGCCGGAGGGGAGCGCCCAGCATGTAGAGGGTCGACCGGATCGCCGAGCTCTGCCAGACGTTCCCGGCCCGCTTCCACTGTCGGCGCTTGTCGACGCAGACCACCTGGGTGTCGACCTCGCCCTGGTGCCCGAAGTGCCCGGCGACCTTGGTCAGGGTCTGCTGCCAGAACCGGTCCTCCTGGCGATGGCCGCCGAGGGTCAGGCCGACCTCGAAGATCGGGTCGCTCGCTCGCATCAGCACCTGGGCCTGGGCCACCGTCTCGCCGTCGCGGGCGGTGGCGCTGAACGTGATCCAACCGGCGAACATGTGCCCCTGGGGGGTCATGAGCGTGAACGACTCCTCGTCGGCGTAGAGGACCATCACCCCGGTCGAGAGCTTCATGCGGCCCGGCAGCGTCATGTCGAGCAACGCGACCTCACCCGGCTCGATCCCGGTGAGCGGCGCGTGGAAGCGCCCGCCCTCGGGCCAGAACTCCGGAAAGCGCTCCTTCCAGACCGCGATCAGGTCGGGCGGCGACACGCTCTCGCCGGGCAGGCGCACCCGGTAGGTCTTCTGCCACATCTTGCCGAAGCCCTGAATCGGGCTCGTGAGGCGGCGACCGTCGACGTTGATGTTGAGCGCGCCCTCCGGCACCTCGGAGACCTCGAGCGTCGATACGTGCTTGGCCCAGTGCGTCGCGTCGCGCGCTCCTGCCGCGGCTTCCTCCGGCTCGACGTCGCGAGGGAGCTCCTCCCGGATCGCCTCGTCGCGAACGGCCTCTTCTCCGGTTTGCTTTTCCGTGCTCATGCTCGACCTCCTATCGGAACGCCGGCCGCGGCCAGCGCGTCGCTCTCGTTCGCGTGGATCTCGACGGCCTCGTCGAGCCTCGTCAGCTCGAAGATCTCGCGGTAGTGGTCGGTGAGCCCGAAGGCCAGCAGCCGCTGGCGCTGGCGGTTGGTCCGAACGAGCAGGGTGACCAGCAGGCCGATCCCGCCGCTGTTCATGTACTCGAGCCCGGAGAAGTTGAGGATGACGGCGCGGGCTCCCTCGCCCACCTGGGCGTAGGCGTCCATCAGGACGTCCTCCGAGGCCGCCGTCACGTCGCCCCCGATGTCGATCACGCTCGGGCCCTCCGAGACCCGGCGCACGTCCATCGTCGTTGTCGTCCCTCCGGCCATCCCTACCTCCCGCCTTTCGCTGTTGACACCTGTGCGGTCCCGGAGCGGTTGCGCCACGTCGGCTTGGGCCGTCTCACCCCGACGCCTCCGCCAGCGCGCTCGCCTCGTCGGCGTGGATCGTCATGAAGTCGGCGAGGCGGGTGATCTCGAAGATCTCGCGGTAGTGGTCGGAGAGCCCGCAGGCGCGTACGGTCCGGCCTTCGGCGCGGGCGCGGGCGAGAACGCCGACGATCAGGGCGATGCCCGTGCTGTTGATGTAGTCGACGGAGGCGAAGTCGAGCAGGAGCGAGGACGGCCCGAGTGCCGCGGCCTCGTCGTAGCCGCGCTCGATCACCCCCTCGGCCGAGCGGTTGATCTCGCCGTGTAGCTCGATGACGGCCACGCCGCCCCGGTCGTGGACCTTCGCCTTCGCCTCAGTCGCGCCAGTCGCCATCTTCGTCTCCTCTCAGGTTGAGACCGAGCTCGACGGTGTGGTGGCTCTCGTCGCTCGAGACCCGCATCTCGTCCACCATCTGCTCGATCAGGAACAGTCCCCATCCGCGCGGCTTCTGCTCGCCGGCCAGCTTGGCCTCGAGGTCGGGCGTGCCGGCCGCCGGGATCGGCTGATCGCCGCCGTGGTCGGTGATGCGCACGCGCAACGCCTCCTCGGAGGCGAGCACTCGAACCGTGACGGCAAGCTCGGGCCGGTAGCCGTTGCCGTGCTCCATGGCGTTCATCGTCGCCTCGGCGACCGCGGTCTTCAGACGCTCGAGGCGCGAGGCCGGCAGGCCGAGCTCGGCGACCGCCGCCGCCACGCGCTCCATCGCGCCGCGCTCGTTGCCCTCCGCGCTCGCGACCTCGAACTCGGTCAGCGTGCGGTCCGCGCCGTTGGAGGAGACCGCGCTCGCGAGCTCGGTCGCGTGGGTGCTCGCCGCCATCGCCGCGCCACCCGATCGGCTCAAGGTCACGAGCGTGATGTCGTCCTCCTGCTCCCAGCCCGGTCCCGTGAAGCGGTCGAGCTCGGTCAGCAGCGAGTCGATCAGGTCGTGTCCCGTTTGACGGCTGCCGGTCAGGCCCTTCACGCGGGGGAAGCCGAACATCTCGCGCTCGGGATCGTGGGCCTCGGCCAGGCCGTCGCTGTAGAGGAGGGCCGTGTCGCCCGGTCCGAGCGTCGCCTCCTTCTCCTCGTAGATCATGCCGGGCATGAGCCCGAGCGGCATACCGCGGGCGCGGAGCTCCTCGACCTCGCCTGCCGGCGTGCCGAGGTACGGCACGTCGTGGCCCGCGTTGGCGAAGCGCAGGCGCCCGCTCTCGCGTTCGAGCACCGCGTAGAAGCAGGTGACGAACATCTTGTCGGGCATGTCGGGGCAGAGCTGGTCGTTGACCCGCGCGAGGACCTCGCCGGGGGCCTCGAGCCGCTGAGCCGAGGCGCGCAGGACGCTCCTGGTGGCCGCCATGACCATCGCCGCGGGGACGCCCTTGTCGGTCACGTCGCCGATGACGATGCCGAGGCGCCCCTCGCCGAGCTCGATGAAGTCGTAGAAGTCGCCGCCGACCTCGCGCGCGGGTCGATAGAAGGCCGCGACCTGCCAGCCGGGAAGGTCGGGGAGCTGCTTGGGCAGGAAGTTCTGCTGGATCAGCTGCGCGACCGCCAGCTCCTGCTCGATGCGCTCGCGCGAGCGCGCCTCGGCCTCCTGCTCGCGCACGAGCTGGCCGACCCGCACCGCCGGGGCCGCCTGGGCGGCGAGGTTGGCCAGCAGCTTGCGGTCGTCGCTCGAGTAGTCCTGCTCGCTCAGGCGCGGACCGAGGTTGAGCACCCCGATCAGCTCGCCCTGGCTCACGAGCGGGACCGCGAGCTTGATCCCGGCGGCCCGCAGCTGCTCGAGGGCGGGGGAGTCGAGCTCGAGGCCGTCGAGATCGACCGGGCCCTCGGCGCTCTCGAACAGGCCGATGATCGGATCGTTGGGCGCGATGTCCAGAGGCGGCGACTCGGCCTCGGGCGCCGTGGCGGCGAGCTCGGGCTCGCTCGCGGTGGCCTCCGCGCGCTCGGGCCGTCGCAGCCGGCCGGCCAGGCTTCTCAGTCTTGCGCTCATCGCCTCTCCTTTCTACTCCGTCGTCGTCCAGGAATCGTTACGAGCCAGCCAGCCAGCCAGCCAGTGCCGTTCAGTAGCCCTATGATAGGCCTGTGGCCCGTGTCCAGACAATGGTGCAGCTGAGCGACGAGCTCCTGTCCTCGCTCGACCGCGAGGCGGCCCGCCGGAGGGTGTCGCGGTCGGCGCTCGTCCGCGACGTGCTCGAGGACTTCCTGGCGGGCGACCGCGAGGCCCAGATCGCTCGGCGCATCGTCGAGGGCTACGAGCGCATTCCGCCGGCGACCCCGGACGCATGGGGCGATCAGCACGCGGTGACCGACGAGTCCGCCGTCGACCTACTGCATCGACTCGATGCCGAGGAGCGCGAGGCGGGCCACCAACCGTGGTAGCCAGAGGGGAGGTCTGGTGGTACGAGCACCCGCGCGCGGGACGGCGCCCGTTCCTCATCCTCACTCGTGACGAGGCCATACCGGTCCTCAACCAGGTCCTCGCCGTGCCCGCGACGCGCACCGTCCGAGGCATCCCCACGGAGGTCGAGCTCGACCGCTCGGACGGCATGCCGGCGGCGTGCGCGCTGGCGGCCGACAACACGACGCTCATCCGCGTCTCGCTCTGCACCGAGCGGATCACGGGCCTCGGCGCCGACAAGGTCCAGGCGGTGTGCGACGCGCTCAGGGTCGCGACGGCCTGCTGAGCACACTCGCTCACCGCGTCGCCTCCGGCTCCCGCAGCCACAGCGAAGCGTGCGCGGGCTCCACGGTGCGATCCAGCACGGCGCGCAGCTCACCGTTGAGCGAGTCGAGGTCGACCTCCTGGCGGAGCCGCGCACCGAAGGCCTCGAGCATGCGGACGCCATCGTAGCGACGGCGGTAGAAGCGCCGGTCGACGAGCGCCTGCACGCGCGCCCGCGCCGGACGGAAGAGCGCGGCGACCGCGAGCGTCGAGCCCGCGACGGCGAGGCCCGACTCCTCGGTGAGGGGACGAAGGACCAGCTGGAGCAGCAGGACGCTGCCGACGTACGCGCCGGCCAGGACCGCGGTCAGCGCGCCGTAGACCAGAGCCCGGTTGATCACCACATCGATGTCGTAGAGGCGGTGCTTGAGCACGGCGATCCCGATCGACACCGCCATGAACCCGAACACGGCGGCGAACACGAAGCCCCCGATCAGGCTGGCCGTATTGCTGTCGGCCGGGAAGGCCACCTCGGCGCCGGCCGCGAGCACCAGGACCGCCGCGAGCAGCGAGGAGGCGAACAGGAACCACTCCAGCTGGAGGCGCTGCTCGGCGCCGGCGCGGCGCCGCTTGACGAATAGTCCGATCACAGCCACGGGGAAGAGCACCACCACCGCGGGTCCGGTCACCTCCACCTCGCGCAGGAAGCCGGCGCTCTCGATGCCCAGCGGGTTCTCTACGCGCTCGAAGCCGTAGAGACGACCGGGCGTGACCATGGGATCGGCCACGATCAGGACCATGGCCAGCGCGGTGAGCCAGACGACGGGCCGCCAGCGGCGCGAGACGAGCCGGCCGTCCGGAAACAGCAGCAGCAGAAGGACCACGAAGCCCATCGTCGACGAGTCGAGCCACGACGAGAGCCAGGCGAACCACTCCCCGGCGGGCAGCGAGCCAGGGGCGGTGCTCAGCGCCTGGCGGGCGTAACCGAGCGCGAAAGTCGTAAGCCCGCTCAGCACGCCGACCGCGAGCAGGAGCCACCGACGGGATGGCTCGGCCGCTTCGAGGCCACCAGTGCGCCGACGAGCGTGAACACGAGCAGGACCACGCCGAACGCCACGTCGAGCGCCCCGAGCGACTCCTCGTCTCCCGGTAGCTGAACCTCCGGGGCCCGCAGCTCGAGGGTCAGACCGACCGTGGCGAGGACCACGTAGGCCGCGACGCTGCCTCCAGCCAGCCACGCTGCGCTTCGCCCGCTCACGTAGCGCCTGCTCGGGAGGGTCGTAGCCACAACGACACGTGCGCGGGCTCCATGGTCTCGCGCACGGTGTCCCTCAGGTCGCTGCTCAGGACGTTCAGCTCGACCTCGTCGCGCAGCCTCGCGCCGAAGTGCTCGAGGATGCGCGCCGCGTCGTAGCGGCGCCGGTAGAACCGCCGGTCGACGATGGTCTGGATGCGGGCCCGCGCCGGGCGGAAGAGCGCCGCGACGGCCAGCGTGGAGCCGGCGATGGCGAGCCCCGAGTCCGCGGTGAGCGGCGACAGCGCTAACTGGAGCAGCAGCACGCTGGCAAGGTAGACGCCGGCGAGCGTCGCGGACAGCCCGCCGTACACGAGCGTGCGGCTGATCACGAGGTCGATGTCGTAGAGGCGGTGGCGCAGGATGGCGATACCCGCGGCCACGGGCAGGAGGGTGAAGCTGAGCCCGAGCACGCCGATCCTCAGACGACCCACGCCCCGGAAGTCCACGAACCAGCTGGCCTCGAACGCCACGACCACGACGCCGACGAACGCCGCCGCCACGGCGATCCACTTGAGCTGTTGGTGCTCGTCGCCGCGCGATCGCCTGAGCCGGAACGTCAGCGCCACCGCGGCGAGCGCGATGGCCGCGGCCATCAACGGCCAGCCCACCCACGAGAGCGTGTCCAGGAGTTCGAAGGCGCCGCCGATGCCGAGCGGGTTCGAGACCGTCGTGAACGGTTCGTCGAGAGGACCGGGCCTGAGTGCGTGGCCGCTCACGATGCAGGCGATCCCGAGCACCGCCATCCACGGAGCCGGCCGCCAGTGAGGCGAGGGGAGCCGGCCGTCGGGAAAGAGCACGAAAGACAGTCCGAGCATTCCGAAGGCCGGCGGCAACCCGAGCCTATGGAGCCACGCGGCTGCTCTGCCGGCGGGGAGCGACCCGGGAGCCACGTAGAGGGCGTGGTTGGCATACTGGTACGCGAGGTCGCCGACCCCGATCAGGAGGCCGGTCAGGCAGAAGATCCAGCCGATCGCGTTACCGGGCAGCTGGGAGGCGACCAGTGCGCCCACGGCGGCGAAGGAGAGTGAGGCGAGCGCGAACGCGAGCCCCCCGAAGCCCCCGAGGCCCCAGGACTGGGGCGGTGTCGACGTCCCCGCATCGAGGGCCACGAAGACCGCGGTGAGGAGGCCGAGCACGGCGGTCAGGCCGAACGCCGACCACCCCAGCCGCGCCGCCGCTCGATGGCTCACCGTCATCAAACCCCTTTTCCGATCAGCCCGCAGCGCCGCGGGCATTCTCTCGCGCCGGCACCGCCGAGGCAAGCTCGGGCGATCCAAACTCGAGCAGCTCCCGCAGGCGGTCGGCGTTGCGCACGAGCTCGGCGCGGGTCGCCCGGGCGGCGAGCGGGCCGGCCAGGCGCGCCGCTTTCCCGCGTCACTCGACCTCCCAGCGAAAGCGCGTGGCCCGCCCGCTCGGTGCGAGCGCGAAGGTCGCCCGGAAGGGCACCGGCCCCTGCGGGCTCTCGATGGTCACGAGCCCGGGCGGCTCGCAGTGCGTGCAGGTGAAGACCCGTCTCGACCTCGCGCCCGAAGAAGCGCCGCACCTCCGTCACCTCGGACCCGGGCCTCAGCCGGCCTCGCCGGTGCGGCTGCACCGCGACGAGGCTCGGCTGCCAGCGCGGGTAGTTGCTCGGCTCGGTCACGAAGGCGAAGACCTCGCCGACGGGCCGAGCGATCTCGACCGTGTGCTCGAAGTGCGCCATCGAGGCCTCTACCGGACCGCCGCCTCCGACACCATCCCCTTGGCTGCGTGTGGCGGACCGCCCTTGCGGTCGGACACGAAGCACAGGAGCGCGTACCTGCCGGGCTTGAGCTCGACGTCGACCACCTGCCTCTCGCCGCCGTCGATCACCGCGGTCGAGAAGAACGCCTTCTCGTCGACGGGCGACTCGCCCTTCTCGGTCTCCGCGAACCTGCGCACGTCGTCGAGCGTCTTTCCGGCCTTGATCGGTGCACCCGTCACGAAGTGTGGCTCGGCCCCCTGGTTGTCGAAAAGGACGCGGCTTCGACCCGGTCTCAGGCCGTTGGGCTCGAACTTGTACTCGGACGCGACGATGCTCGCCTCCGGGCTCCCGGGCTCGGCGGCCTGCCGCTCGCCGGTGACCTCGAAGGACGCGCTCTTGTTCGACTCGGTCTCGATCACGGAGTAGCCGCCTGGTCGCAACTCCTGAGTCGCCGAGCCGGTCCCATTCGGAGCCGTCGGCCCCACGCCGCCCGCGGCGTGGACCCACGGTGGCAGCGGACGCCCCTCCTCGGCCCACGCCGCTGCCGCCTGCAGACCCTCCTCGGGGGTGTGGCCCGCGTCGGCCCGGACGAGCTGCGCGCCGCCCTCGGCCTTCGCGGCGTTCTTGAACTCGATCCGCGTCAGCCCGGCCGGCACCGACTTGGGCACCGAGAAGCGCAGGTCGCTCCCGTCGCCGCTCAGCTCGATGGCGAGCGGCCGCGCTTCCTCCTGCCCGTCGCCCGAGCCTCCGCAGGCGCTCACGCCCGATGCCGCCGCGAGCGCGAGCAGCGCCACCGCCGCCGAGCGCCCCTTCCTTGTCCCCGTTGCGTTCAACGCTCCCGACCTCGCTTCCGCGTCGCTTGATTGTCTCGGAGGAAGGTAATCCGAGCGGCGTCCAGAGATCGTTACGGTGCCGTGTGGGCGCCGTTATCGTCACGCCAATGGGCCTTGAGATCGCGCTGCTCGGCCCGCCGCGCGTGGAGCGGGACGGGCGCCCCGTCGCCTTCGACACGCGCAAGGCCACGGCTCTGCTCGCGCACCTGGCCCTGACCGAGCGGCCGCGCTCGCGCGACGCCCTGGCGGAGCTGCTGTGGCCCGGACGCGACGGGGAGCACGCCCGCGGCGCCCTGCGGCGCACGCTCTCGACGCTCCGAAAGGCGGTCGGGGCCGAGTGGGTCGAGACGACCGGCGACAGCGTCGCCCTGACGCGCGGAACGGGCTTGGCCATCGACGTCGATCGGTTCCGCGAGCTCGCCTCGGCAGGCGGGGAGCACGAGCTGGAGGCGGCGGTCGAGGTCTTCCGGGGAGAGCCCTTCGAGGGCTTCACCGTCCGCGACAGCCCCGACTACGAGGACTGGCAGCTCGTCGAGGCAGACGGGCTGCGCCGCGAGCTGGCGACGGTCCTGCGCGAGCTCGTCGGGCGCCTGGCCGCCCGGGGCGAGCACGGGCGAGCGCTCGCACACGCGCGGCACTGGCTCGATCTCGACCCGCTGCACGAGCCCGCGCACCGCCAGGTCATCCGCCTGCTCGCGTGGAGCGGCGACCGCGCTGCGGCCCTCAGCCAATACCGGGAGTGCGTGCGCACGCTGAGCGCCGAGCTCGGCGTGGCCCCGCTCGAGGAGACGATCGCCCTCTACGAGCAGCTGTCCGACGGGACGTTCGCCCCGACTGAGGCGCCGGCTCGGACGGCGGCCTCGCGTCCTTTGTTCTCGCCCCCGCCCGAGCTGCCGCTCGTGGGCCGGGAGGCCGAGTTGGAGGCGCTCCTCGCGGCCCGGCCCGATTACGGATCGGACGGCCGTGTCGCCGCGATCGAGGGCGAGGCCGGGACCGGGAAGACCCGCCTGGCCCGGGAGCTTCTCCGGCGCGCCCGCGACGCGGGCGCCGCCGTGCTCGAGGCGCGCTGCCACGACGACGAGGCTCGGATCGCTTACGGCCCGGTCATCGAGCTGCTGCACGCGGCGGCAGAGCGAGCCGCGCGCCATCCGTGGCCTGAGATCGTCTCGGCACAGGCCCTGGCGGACGTGGCCCGCCTCGCTCCGGAGCTCGCCGAGCTCCGCGACGACGTCCCGGAGCCGGCCGCTCTCGAGGGCCCCGGGGCCACCGCCCGGCTGCTCGAGGCCATCGCTGCCGTACTGGCCGCGGCCTGTGCCGGCGAGGCGCCCGGGATCGTCTTCGTGGACGACCTCCAGAGCGCCGACGAGGCGACGCTCGACGCGGTCTCCTACGTCGCCCGCCGCCTGCGCGGCCGGCCGCTGCTCGTCCTCCTCGCCTGGCGCCGCGAGGCCGTGGCGCCCGGGCACCGGCTGCGCCGGCTGGTGGGCGAGCTCGGTCGGGAGGGGGTGGCCACGACGGTCGCGCTCGGGCGTCTGGCCGAGAACGAGGTCGTCGAGCTGGTGGAGGCGGTCGCGCCGGGGCCCATCGATCCGGGTCTCGGCGAACGGGTCAACTCGGAGAGCGAGGGGATACCGCTGCTCGTCGCCGAGTACGTCGCTGTGCTGCGTGGGGGCGGACGGCTCGACGACCGCTCGCCGCCGGGAAAGGCCGGCGACCTGCTGCGCGCGCGTCTCGACCCGCTCGGCGAGGCGTCACGGCAGGTCCTCGGCGCCGCGGCGGTCATCGGGCGCTCGTTCGATTTCGATGCGATGCGCTCAGCCAGCGGGCGCAGCGACGAGGAGGCGGTGACCGCGCTCGAGGAGCTCGCCTCCGCCGGAATCGTGCGGGAGCTCGGCGGGTCGCGGGCCACCTACGACTTCGCGCACGCGAGGCTGCGTGCCCTGGTCTACGAGGCGATCGGGCTGGCGCGGCGGAGGCTCCTGCACCGGCGGGTCGCCGACCTCTTGTCGACGCGCGGCCGCCCGGACCCCGACGCCGCGCTGGCAGCCCATCACTACCGCCTGGCGGGCCGCGACGAGCAGGCCGCCGAGCACCACCGGCTCGCCGCCCGGCACGCCGCGTCGCTGCGGGCCCATGCCGACGCCCTAATGCACGTCGAGGCCGCGCTCGGGCTCGGCCATCCCGAGCAGGCCGAGCTGCAGGAGGAGAGAGGCGATCTTCAGACGCTGCTCGGAGACTACGCGGGCGCCCTCTCGAGCTACGAGCTGGCCGCCGCCGGCCACGACGTCGACCGGCTTTCGGCGCTCGAGCACAAGATCGGCGGCGTCCACGCGCGCCGGGGGGAGTGGGACCGCGCGGAGGCGCGCTACGGCGCCGCGCTGGCCTCGATCTCGGATGGGGAGACGGCGCTGCGGGCGCGCATCCAGGCCGACCGCAGCCTGACGGCGTACCGGACGGGCCGAGTCCCCGAGGCGACGGCGCTCGCCGAGGAGGCGCGCGACCTCGCCCGGGAGGCCGACGATCGCCGGGCGCGGGCCCAGGCCCACAATGCGCTCGGGATCCTGCTCCGCAGCGACGGTCGCCTTGGAGAGGCACGCGATGAGCTCGGTCGTAGCCTCGAGCTCGCGGAGGAGCTCGACGACCCCGAGGCACGGATCGCCGCGCTCAACAACCTCGCCCTCGCGTTGCGCGAGGCCTCAGAGCTCGAGCCGGCGCTCGCGCTCACCAAGCGCGCCCTGGCGCTCTGCGACTCCGCGGGCGACCGCCACCGCGAGGCGGCCATTCACAACAATCTCGCCGACCTTCACCACGTCACGGGTCACGCTGAGGAGTCGATGGCCCACCTCAAGCGGGCCGTCGCGATCTTCGCCGAGGTCGGAGCCGACGACGCGACCCGGCTGCCGGAGATCTGGAAGCTCGTGAGCTGGTAGAGCCTGGCTTCGACTCGCATAAGGCGCCTGGCCCCCGGGGCCACGAAAGCGAGCGACCCGCCGAGGGGGCGGCGGGTCGCTCAGGGAGGAGTGCTGCGTTATGTGATCTCTGAGGGAAAGTCTCGTGACTGCTGCTACCGGCTCCTGTGTCCGCCGGGTCGCTGCTCAGAGACAGTTCCCAATCTAGGCTGTCTGCGGGCGGATGTCTGTGAGTGCGATCACACGGCTCGCGAGCCCGGGCGTTTGCCGACGGCGACGGCGAGGAAGATCGCCTGGGAGCGCGATTTCGCCATGTCGTCGCTCCGTCCACTGTGGCCTTCGAACTGATCCTCACCTTCGCGCTCGTCGCCGCCAACGGCTTCTTCGTGGCCACCGAGTTCGCCATTACCCGCATGCGGCCTGCGCAGGTGACCGATCTCGAGAGCGAGGGGAGGGCCGGAGCCGGCTCGGTGCGCCACGCCCTCGACCGGATCGACGCCTACCTGGCGGCGTGTCAGCTCGGCATCACCATGGCGAGCCTCGGCCTGGGCGTGGTCGGCGAGCGCGTCTTCCACGAGCTGCTCGAGCCGCTCCTGGGGGACGAGGCGCGGATCGCGAGCGTCGGCCTCGCCGGGGCGGCCGCCTTCGTGATCATCACCCTGCTCCACGTCGTCCTCGGCGAGCTCGCCCCCAAGAGCCTCGCGATCGCTCGCACCGAGCCCACCTCCCTCGCCGTGGCCACCCCGATGCGGATCTTCTACTTCCTGACCAGGCCCGTCGTCGATCTCTTCAACGGGATGGGCAACCTGGTTCTCAAGCCGTTCGGGATCCCGCCGGCCCGCGAGGCCGGCCACGCACCGGCCTCCGAGGCGGAGCTGCGCACGCTCGTACGCCAGAGCTCGGAGGAGGGCCTGATCGACCCCCACGAGCAGGCCTTCGCCGACAACGTCTTCTCCTTCGGCGACCGCCGCACGCGCGAGGTCATGGTCCCCCGGCCCGAGGTGAAGGTGGTGTCGGCCGACGAGACTCCCGCGGACGCCGCCCAGCGCTCGCGCGAGACCGGCCACACCCGCTTTCCGGTCGTCGAGCCGGATGGGGGACTCGACGACGTCGCAGGACTCCTGCACGTGAAGGACGTACTCTCCGAGGCCCTCGAGTCGCGCGAGGTCGAGCTGCGCGCGCTGGCGCGGCCGCTGCCGTCCGTCTCCGACGCAACCGCGGTGGACGAGCTCCTGCGCAAGCTGCGCCGAGAGCGCCACCACATGGCGCTCGTGGTCGACGAGCACGGCACGGCGACCGGGATCGTCACCCTGGAGGACGTGCTCGAGGAGATCGTCGGCGAGATCGAGGACGAGTTCGACCCGTCCGGCGCCGAGCTCGTCCACCGCGACGGCGATGCGGTCGTGATTCAAGGCGAGGCCCCGGTGCGGCTCGTCGAGGAGCAGCTGGGCATCGAGCTGGGCGCGCGCGAGGCCACGATCGGAGGCCACGTCGTGGAGGCCATGGGGCGCCTGCCGCGCAAGGGCGAGGTCGTGCAGGTCGACGGTCGCCCGCTGGAGGTCACCAGGGTGGGCGAGGCGAGGGTGGAGGAGTTGCGGGCCGAGCCGGTGTCGGAGGACGGGGAGGAGTCGGGCGAAGGCGAGACCGAGGGCGAGCGAAGCTAGCTTCACCCCAGAGTAATCTGGCGGCCGATGGTCAAGACGAGGCTCGATGCCCTGCTCGTCGAGCGCGGCCTGTACGAGTCGCGCTCGCGCGCCGCCGCGGCGGTCATGGCCGGCGACGTCCGCCTCGGCGAGCCGGTGGGCGGACGGACGGCCAAGCCCGGTCAGCTCGTCCGAGCCGACGTCGAGCTGCTCCTGGCCCGGCCGGCGCAGTACGTCTCGCGCGGGGGGATCAAGCTCGCCCACGGTCTCGACGCGCTCGGGCTCGACCCGGGCGGGCGCCGCTGCCTCGACGTCGGGGCCTCCACCGGCGGCTTCTCCGACTGCCTGCTCCAGCGCGGGGCCGCGGCGGTGACCGCCGTCGACGTCGGGTACGGCGATCTCGCGTGGCGCCTGCGCTCCGACCCCCGGGTGACCGTGCTCGAGCGCACGAACGCGCGCACGCTGCGCCCCGAGCTGCTCCTCTACCGGCCCGAGCTCGCCGTCCTCGACCTCTCCTTCATCTCCCTGGTCAAGGTTCTGACGGCGGTCCTCGCCTGCCTCGAAGGGCGCTTCGACGCGCTCGCGCTCGTCAAGCCGCAGTTCGAGCTCGGTCCGGAGCGGGTCGCGCGGGGCGGGGTGGTCCGCGACGCGGATGCGCGGCGCGAGGCCCTCGTCGCGGTGGCCGGCCACGCGCGCGACGAGCTCGGG
>JACCUC010000234.1 GCA_013812065.1 Thermoleophilaceae bacterium
CGGCGGCCCCGCTCGGGCCCCGGCGGTTGCGGCGACGAATGCGCAGGGCCATGGCTCGACGCCTCAGCGCGCCCCGAAGCGGCGCTCGCGGACGGCGTACTCGTCGAGCGCGGCGGCCAGCTCGTCGCGGTCGAACTCGGGCCACAGAGCCTCGGAGAAGACGAGCTCGGAGTATGCGCACTGCCACAGGAGGTAGTTCGACAGACGCCGCTCACCGCTCGTGCGGATCAGCAGGTCGGGATCGGTCATCTCGGGCGCGTACAGGCAGCGGCGGAAGGCCTCCTCGTCGCCGCCGTGGAAGCGACGGGCGGCGTCGAGGATCTCCGCCCGGCCGCCGTAGTTGAAGGCGACGAACAGCGTCATCCGCTCGTTGCCCTCGGTGCGGTCCTCGGCCCAGCCCATGCGATCGCGCAGCTCTTCGGACACGCCGTCGCGTCGCCCGACGAAGCGCATGCGCACGCCCTCCTCGTCGAGCTCGGGGGTCTCGGACTCGATGAGATCCGTGAACAGGGCCATCAGGCCATCGACCTCGGCGCGCGGGCGAGTCCAGTTCTCGGTCGAGAATGCGTACACGGTGAGCTCGCGCAGGTCGAGGTCGACGGCGTGGCGGACCGTGCGCTTGAGGGCCTGGGCCCCCTGGCGGTGGCCTTCGAGCACTGGCAGGCCACGCTGCTCGGCCCAGCGGGCGTTCCCGTCCATGATGATGGCGACGTGCCGTGCGGCCAAGGTGGCGGGCGGGTCTGCCGCGAGGCCGAGGGACCGGGAGGTCTTCCTCAGACCTCGAGGATCTCTTGTTCCTTGCGACCGAGCGCCTCGTCGATCTCGCCCACGCGGTCGTCGGTGAGGCCCTGGAGCTCGGTCTCCGCGCGGTGCTCCTCGTCTGACCCGACGTCGCCCTCCCCCTTCAGATCGCGCAGGTCGTGCATGACCGACCGGCGAATGTTGCGCACCGCCACTCGACCGTCCTCGGCGATCCCGCGCACGACGCGCACGAGCTCGCGCCGGCGCTCCTCGGTCAGCTCGGGCAGGGTGAGCCGGATGAGGTTGCCGTCGTTGGAGGGCGTGAGGCCGAGCCCCGACTCCATGATCGCCTTCTCGATCGACCGGATCGAGCTCTTGTCGTAGGGGGTGATGGTCAGCAGGCGCGCCTCGCTCGCCGAGACGTTGGCGAGCTGGCGCAGCGGCGTCTGGATGCCGTAGTACTCGACCGACACGCGATCGAGCAGGGCCGGCGAGGCGCGGCCGGTGCGCACGGTCGCGAACTCGCCGCGGGTCGACTCGACCGACTTCGCCATGCGCTCACGGCCGTCCTCGAGCAGCTCCGAGACCAGGTCGCTCGCTATGTCGAGACCACCGTTCCCACGCGCTCGCCGCAGATTATCCGGTCGATGTTGCGCTCGTCGTCCATGTTGAACACGTGGATCGGCAGGGCGTTGTCCATGCACAGCGACAGCGCCGTCGAGTCCATCACCTGGAGACGGCGCTCGATCGCCTCGCGGTGGGAGATGGCGTCGATGAACCGGGCCTCTGGGCGTTCGTGGGGGTCGGCGTCGAAGACTCCCTCGACGCCGTTCTTGGCCATCAGGATGGCCTCGGCGTGGATCTCGAGGGCGCGCAGCGCGGCCGCGGTGTCGGTGGTGAAGAACGGGTTGCCCGTGCCGGCCGCGAAGATCACGGTCCGGCCCTTCTCGAGGTGGCGCATGGCCCGGCGGCGGATGTAGGGCTCGGCGACCTCGGAGATCGTGATCGCCGACTGCACCCGGGTGTCGGCGCCGACCTTCTCCAGGGCGTCCTGGAGGGCAAGCGCGTTGAGGACGGTGGCGAGCATCCCCATGTAGTCGCCGGTGGCGCGGTCCATCCCCTCGGCGGCAGCGCGCAGGCCGCGGTAGACGTTGCCGCCGCCGACGACTATGGCGACCTCGACGCCGCGCTCGGCGACGTGCTTGACCTGGCTCGCGATGGCGGCGATCCGGTCCGGGTCGGCGCCGTAGTCGAGCTCGCCCATCAGCGCCTCGCCGGAGAGCTTGAGCAGGACGCGGGCAAAGGCGGGCGCGCGTCCGTCGGGCCCGCCGCCGTTCGGTTCCCCGGAGGCCTCCACTTAGGTGGTCGTGGAATCGGCCATCTACCACTCCTCGCCGACGGCGAAGCGCGAGAAGCGGCGGATGAGCACGTTCTCGCCGGTGCGCGCGGCGGTCTCGGCCCGCAGCTCCTCGATGGTCTTGCCCTCGTGCTTGTCGGCATTGACATGCGCCTGGTCGAGCAGCACGACCTCCTCGAGCCACTTGCGCATGCGCCCCTCGGCGATCTGCGGCCGCACGTTCTCGGGCTTGTCCTGGGCCTGCTCGACGAAGACCCGCAGCTCGGCCTCGCGGGCCTCCTCGGGGACCTCGTCCTCGGAGACATACTGGGGCGCGGCGGCGGCGATGTGGAGGGCCACGTCGCGGGCGAAGTCGCGGAAGTCGTCGTTGCGCGCGACGAAGTCGGTCTCGCAGTTGACCTCGACGAGCACCCCGACCTTGCCGGTGGCATGGATGTAGCTCTGGACGACGCCCTCGGAGGCAGCGCGGCCGGAGCGCTTGGCGGCCTGATCCTGCCCGCGCACACGCAGGAGCTCGACGGCGGCGTCGAAGTCGCCGCCCGCCTCCTCGAGCGCGCGCTTGCAGTCCATCATGCCGGCCTGGGTGCGGTCGCGCAGCGCCTTGACCTCGCCGGCGGAGATGCCGACGCTCACGAGCGGGCCCGCGCTCGGTCGGCGGCAGGTCGTTGCTGGGGTGGGTGGTCGGCCTGCGGCGGCTGGTCGGCCTCGGTCGGCTGGGTCGGCTCGCCGGGCTCGGCCGGGCCGCCCTGGGTGGTGGGGTCGGGTCGAGCGGAGGCTGCGGGGGCGACCTCGGCGACCTCAGGCTCGGCCTCGATCTCCGGACCGGGGCCGCGCTCCTCGGCCTCCCGGGCGGCCTGCTCGGCGGCCTCACGGCGGGCCTGCTCCTCTGCCTCGCGCCGCTCGCGCTCCTCCCGCTCACGGCGGGCCTGCTCCTCGGCCTCGCGCCGCGCCCGCTCCTCCTCGGCGCGAAAACGGCCGGCGCTGTCGCGCACCACGTCGCCGATCGCCTGGACGATCAGCCGGCACGAGCGGATGGCGTCGTCGTTGCCGGGGATCCGGTAGGAGACGGGACCGGGATCGACGTTCGAGTCGACGAGCGCGATGATCGGCAGGTTGAGTCGCTCGGCCTCGCGTAGGGCGATCGTCTCGGTCTTGAGGTCGACGATGAACACGGCGTCGGGGACCCGCTGCATGTTGCGCACGCCGCCGAGGTTGACCTCGAGCTTGGCGAGCTCGGATTCGGCGGCGATCCGCTCGCGCACCGGCAGCAGGTCGAGCGTGCCGTCCTCGCGCCAGCGCGTGAGCTCGTGGAGGCGGTCGATGCGCCCCGAGATCGTCCCGAAGTTGGTCAGCAGCCCACCGAGCCAGCGCTGGTCGACGTAGGGCATGCCAGCCTCGGAGGCGACGTCGCGGACCGAGTCGGTGGCCTGCTTCTTGGTCCCCACGAAAAGGACCGTCCCCCCGCGACCGGCGACCGCGGCCGCGAAGTCGCGGGCCTCGGCCAGCAGGGCCTCGGTCTGCTGAAGGTCGATGATGTGGATCCCCCCGCGCTCGCCGAATATGTAGCGGCGCATGCGGGGATTCCAGCGCCTCGTCTGGTGGCCGAAATGGACTCCGGCCTCGAGCAGCTCCTTGATCCCTACGTCGGGCACTCCCTGTCCTTCCCTTGTCGGTTCGTCGCTGTCCGCCGGGGCATCGCGCGGGACCCGGTGCGCTGTGCGCACGGGCAGGGCCGCGCCGTCATCCGGCGGGGTGGGGTGGTTGACGGGCGAAGGATAGGGCACGCGTAGGGGCGCGCCGGGTCAGGCCGAGCCACCCTCGCCTCGCGCGCGCTCGAGCGCCGCGCTCAGGTCGGCGGGCAGCGGCGAGGCGAAGGCGAGCGGCTCTGCGGTCACCGGGTGCTCAAGGCTGAGGCGGGCGGCATGGAGGAACTGGCGGTCGAGGCCGAGCCGTCGCCCCGAAACCGCGCCGCCGTAGCGCGCGTCCCCGCAGACCGGGTGGTCGATGGCCGCGAGATGGGCGCGGATCTGATGCGTGCGCCCGGTCTCGAGCGAGACGTCGAGCAGGGCGCAGAACGCAAGCGTCTCTCGGACCTCGAAGTGGGTGCGGGCCGAGCGAGGGCGGTCGGTCGCGGTCGAGACGAGCGTGCGGTCGACGCGGTCGCGCCCGACGGGCGCATCGATCGTCGCCGTGCGGGCGTCGGGAGCACCCTCGACGAGCGCGACGTACTCGCGCCGAACTGCTCGCCGCAGCAGCGCGTCGCTCAGGCGCGCGTGCAACCGATCGGACTTAGCGACCACGAGCAGCCCGGAGGTGTCGCGGTCGAGGCGGTGGACGATGCCGGCCCGCTCGTCCGGTCCGCCCGCGGCGCGACCGGCCAGCGCCTGGGCCAGCGTGCCGTGGTGGCGGCCGTGGCCGGGATGAACGACCACGCCCGCGGGCTTGTCGACCACGATCAGGTGCTCGTCCTCGAAGACGACCGCGTGCGAGGCGGGCGCGGCGGGCTCCGCGGCCGGAGCTTCGCGGGGCGTCTCCTCGAGCTCAGCCGTCACCCGCTCCCCGACGCCGAGCCGATGACCCTTCTGTCGCCCGCGGCCGTCCACGGTGACTCGTCCCGCCTCGATCAGCCGCTGGGCGGCGGCGCGCGACCCGATCTCGGGCCGGGCGCCGAGCACGCCGTCGAGCCTTGCGCCCGCCTCGTCGTGCCCGGCGGTCAGCTCGAGTCGCGACACGTCTCACGGCCGGGGCCCTCGGCGTCCGCCCGTGGCTCGGGCGGCTCGCCCGCCGGCTGCGACCGCCGCTCGCCGACGTACAGCACGCCCACCACGCCCAGCACGATCGCGGTGTCGGCCAGATTGAACGCCGGCCAGAAGGTGGGATCGATGAAGTCGACGACCGCGCCGGTGCGGCTGCGATCGATCAGGTTGCCCGCCGCGCCGCCCAGCACCATGCCGACCGGCAACCACAGCACCGGCCGGGTGACCCGGGCGGCGAAGAAGGCGAGAAGTGCGACGAGCGCGACGACCGTCACGACGAGGATCAAGCCGTTCCCCGCCCCGGCGAGGGCGCCAAAGGCGATGCCCGTGTTCTGAACGAGGTTCAGATCGATGCCAGGGAAGACGTCGATGCTCTCGCCGGGGGTCAGGGATGCCAGCGCGAGCGCCTTTGTCGCCTGGTCGAGCGCGGCGACCGCGAGCCCGACGATGGCCGCGAGGGCCCACGCGTGCGCCCGCGACGCGCGCTCGCCGTGGCGGGGCACGGCCAGCGCGGCGGGCGTGGTCGTGGAATCGACCATCTAGCCCGCGATCAGGGCGACGACGATGCTGCGGACGATGACCAGCAGGAAGATGCCGACGATCGGGCTGAGGTCGAGCGCCGCGGGGCCGATCCGCACCGGCGGGATGATGCGCCGGAACAGGTTGAGGTAGGGATCGGTGACGTCTCCCACGAACCCGACGACCGCGCGCAGCACCGGGTGATAGGGCATCCGCGGGACCCAGGAGAGGACGATGCGGACGATGATCAGCGCGATGTAGACCGTGAACAACGTGTCGACGTAGCTCGCGACGTCGACACGGGTGATGGCGAGCAGCGCGCTCGCCGCGGCGGAGGCGCTCATCGGCGACCGGTCCCGACCACCGCGTCGACCGCGCCGTCGAGGGCGCTGCGCACGCCGCCGCGCTCGAGCGCGGCGAGCCCCCGGGCCGTCGAGCCGCCGGAAGAGGTCACGCGCCTGCGCAGCTCCGCGGTCTCGAGCTCTCGGCCCGCGAGCAGCGCGGCGGTCCCGGCCATGGTCTCGCAGGCCATGAGCGCCGCGCGCTCGGGCGGAAGGCCGTGGCGCACGCCCGCCTCACCGAGCGCCTCGACCACGAGCGCGAAGAAGGCGGGCGCGCAGCCCATGAGCGCCGTGGCCGGCTCGATCAGCGCCTCCTCGAGCTCGATGACCGTGCCGAGCCGGCCGACAAGCCCGAGCAGCTCTCGCTCGGGGCCGTCGGCCGCGCGCGTGCCCGGCGTGTAGCAGACGACGCCGCGACGGGCCTCGACCGCCAGGTTGGGCATGAAGCGGTAGGCCGGTACGCCGGGGTAGGCGGCCTCGACCGTCGCCACGCCGACCCCGCCGAGGATCGAGGCCACGGCCCGGGCCCGGCCACCCGTCTCAGCGGCGACCTCGTGGAGCTGAGCGGGCTTGTGGGCGAGGACCACGAGGTCGGCACGCTCGGCCAGCTCGGCGCTCGAACCGAGCGCCTCGCCCTCGAGCTCGACCGCGAGCGACTCGGCTCGCGCACCGTCAGCGTCGGCGACGAGCAGCGGCTCGCCGAGCCCGCGTGCGAGCGCCGACCCCATGTTGCCCGCTCCGATGAGCCCGATGACCATCGTGCGCAAGGATAGGTGCGCCGGCCGCGGTAGGCGGGCCGAGTGCGCTCAGGACTGGTTGTAGAAGCCCTTCTCGATGAGCCGCGCCCGCTCCTCGGCCGAGACCTCGACGTTGCGCGGGGTGAGCATGAAGACCTTGTCGGCGACCTTCTGCATGCCGCCGTCGAGCGCGTAGGCGAGGCCCGACGAGAAGTCGATCAGGCGCTTGGTCAGCTCGGTGTCGGTGCCCTGGAGGTTGAGGATCACCGGGAGGCCGTTCTTGAACTGGTCGGCGACCTGCTGGGCGTCGTTGAAGTTCTTGGGAACGACGAGGTGCACCTGGACCCCGGCGCGCCCGTTCTGGGGCACGGCCCGCAGCGAGCGCGTCGGCCTGTCGGTCGGCTCGGGCTCGTCGCCGAAGATCTCGTCGATGTCGTCGCCGCGGCGGCGGGTGGAAAGGCGGCGCACGTTGGGGCGATCGCGGTAGCGCGCCTTGAGCTCGGTCTCGGGCTCGGGGCCCGGCTCGACCTCCTCGAGCTCTGGCTCGTCGGGATAGCGGTCGTCCTCGGCCAGGCCGAAGTAGACGAGCGTGCGGTGCCAGGTGTCGCGTAGGGCCATCGCGGTGCCTTTCGCGCGCGCGGGCGAAAATCCTCGCGCGGGCGGTGAAAAACGTCTCCGTCGAGGTTACAACGTGACAACAAGCATGACGAGCTCCGAGGACCCAGAGCCCACAGGCTTCGAGGTGCCGCTGCCCGGCGGCGGTCGCCTGGCGGGTCAGATCGTCGGCGGGGGCCCGACGATCGTCCTCCTCCACGGGGTTACCGCGACCCGGCGCTACGTCGTCCAGGGCTCGCATCACCTCGAGCGCCACGGCCACCGCGTCGTGGCCTACGACGCCCGGGGCCACGGTGAGTCGTCACCGGCGCCGAGCCCCGAGGCCTACGAGTACCGCGATCTCGTCGGCGATCTCAAGCGACTGCTCGACGACCTCGAGCTCGAGCGGGTCGCGTTCGCCGGCAGCTCGATGGGCGCGGCGACCGCACTCGCCTTTGCCCTCGAGCATCCGGATCGTGTCGATGCGCTCGTCCAGATCACCCCGTCCTCGCGCGGTGCACCGAGCGCCGACGCCGACGAGCTTGCCGCCTGGGACCGGCTCGCGCGGGGGCTTCGCGAGGGCGGCGTCGAGGGCTTTTTCGACGCTTGGGAGCCCCGGGTCGATGAACGCTGGCGCGAGTCGGTGATGACCGCGACCCGCCAGCGGCTCGAGGCCCACCGCGACCTCGACGCCGTGGCCGACGCGATCGAGGTCGTGCCCCGCTCGCCGGCCTGGGACGGAGGTCTCGACGCCCTTGGCACTCTGACGGCGCCGGCGCTCGTCGTCGGCAGCCGCGACGAGTCGGACCCCGGCCATCCGTTGGAGGTCGCCGAGGCCTACGCGGAGGTCATTCCGCAGGTCGAGCTGGCCGTCGAGGATGAAGGCGAGGCACCGCTGGCCTGGCAGGGCGCGCGGCTGTCGCAGACGATCGCCGAGTTCCTCCGCCGGTGGGTCCCTCAGGACGCGTCGCCGGCGCCCTCGTAGAGGACGCTCCCTAGCCGCACGATCGTCGCGCCCTCGGCGACCGCGACCTCGAGGTCCTGGGTCGTGCCCATCGAGAGCCGCGCGAGGCCGTGCTCGGCCGCGAGCTCGGCGAGGCGGGCGAAGTGGTGGCGGCTGTTTTCGGGGCGCTCGGCGGCCGGCGGCATCGTCATCAGACCGGTCACGGGCACCGGCGCGCGGGCGATGAAGCCGGGGAGCTCGGCGGGGGCGATCCCCGCCTTGCCCGCCTCACTCGCGACATTCACCTCGACGAGGATCTCGGGCACCGGGTGGTCGGCGAGCCGGCGCAGCGCCGACTCGGAGGCCACCGAGTGGATCAGCCTGACCGCCCCGGCGAGGTCGCGGACCTTGCGGCTCTGGAGGGCGCCGATGAAGTCCCAGGTGAAGAGGCCGGCGTGCTCGGAGCGCTTGGCGAGGAGATCCTGGGCGCGGTTCTCCCCGACGAGGTCGATGCCGGCCTCCGCCAGCGCCGGCAGCTCCGCGGCGGCGACGTACTTGATCGCCGCGCAGATCTCCACCGCGGCCGGATCCGCCCCCGCCGCCGCGATCCGCTCGCGCACGCGCGCGAGGTTCTCGGCGATCCGCTCGGCGCGCAGGCCGGTGAAGCTCTGCCGGGCGCCGGACGTGACGCTCACGCCTCTCTCCACACGATCCCGCCCTGACGGCCCGTCACGCCGTCGTCGCGGCGGTGCGAGAAGAAGAGGTCCGAGCGACAACTCGTACACAGGTCGACGTCCTCGATGTGGCTCACCCCGCTCGCCTCGAGTCGCGCCCGCGCCACCGCCGGCAGGTCGAGCATGCGCCCGCTCGCCACGCCGTCGAGGTCCTCGAAGGCGGCCAGCACCTCGGGGCCGACCTCGTAGCAGCAGCGCGCGATCCCCGGCCCGATCGCCGCGGCCGGCGGCTCTGCGAAGCGGGCGACCGCCCGCTCAACGATGCCGGCGGCGAGGCCGCGCCAGCCGCAGTGGAGCATCGCCACGCGTCCCGCTCCCGCGAGCGCCACCGGCAGGCAGTCTGCGCCGAGGATGAGCAGCCCCACGCCCGTCAGGTCGGTCAGGTGCCCGTCGACCTGGCGCAGCGGCGCGCCGGGGACGGCGTAGCCACCTTCGCGAGGCGGCTCGGTCCACTCGGCCAGCTCCCCACCGTGGACCTGCCAGACCATGGCGACCGACTCCGGCGCGAGGCCGACCGACCCGGCGAGGCGACGGCGATTGTCGGTCACCCGAGCGGGATCGTCGTCGGTCAGGATCCCGAGGTTGAGCGAGCGGTAGGGGCCGTCGCTGACGCCGCCGTTGCGCGTCGAGAAGGCGACGTGCGCGCCGGGGAGCTCGAGCTCGATCGGATCGGGCGCCGTCATTGCCGTCCTCGGTCCCCGCGAGCGAGCGCGAGCGCGAGGCGGAGCTCCTCCTCACGCCCCGAGACCTCGCCGTCGAGCTTGCGCCGCAGGGTTTCGGCGAGCGCGCGGCCAAGCGCCGGCGAGGGGTCGATCCCGGCGGCCACGAGATCGTCGCCGCCGATGTCCAGGCGGGCGGCGTGCACGGTGTCGAGATAGCGGGTGATCGGCTCGGGCGGCGCGCCGAGGGCGAGCGCGAGGGCGAGGGCCTCGGGAGGCTCGGAGACGAGCAGGCGGCGCAGCTCCGAGTCGGGCGGGGCCGGATCGGCGGTCAGCGCCGCGGCGATCGACTGCGCGGAGCGGGCGGCGCGCAGGACGGGATCGCGCCGCTCGGC
>JACCUC010000236.1 GCA_013812065.1 Thermoleophilaceae bacterium
GCCGAGCCGCGCGGCTCGGGCTCGACGCCGCGGGCGGGGTGCTGAAGCGCCTCCCCCGCCCTTGAGGCAGCGCTCGGGTCGCGCCCGGCGGGCGGTTGCGACCTTCTGGCGGCGGGCCTACGAAGACGACCTCGCGGGCCTCTCGGCGATGGTCGCCTACAACCTGCTGCTCTCGATCCTCCCACTCGCCCTGCTCGGGCTCTTCATCGCCGGCAAGGTGCTCGAGAGCGGCGAGCTCGAGGGACGGGTGCTCGAGGATCTGCGCACGCTGTTCCCCGCCACCGCTCGGGCGACGCTCGTGCAAGCGCTCAAGGAGATCCGCAGCTCGTCGACCGGGTTCGGGATCTTCGCGCTCGTGGCCAGCGTGTGGATCGGCTCGTCGTTCTGGGGTGCCCTCGACACGGCCTTCTGCCGCATCTACCACGTGCCCTGCCGCGGCTGGGTCCGCCAGAAGCGCTTCGCGCTCGCCATGCTCGTCGTGGTGCTCGCGTTCATCGCCGCGACCGTGGCGGTGCCCGCCCTCCAGAGCCTGCTCGTGGCCGGCCGCGAGGATCTCCCGTTCGGACTCGCCGAGGTCGATGTAGTGGTCTTCGCCGGCTCGCTCGCCGTGGGCATCGCGATCATCTTCGCCGTCCTGTGCGCGATCTACTGGTCGGTCCCGAACCGCCAAGTCCCTTGGCGGGCGGTCTGGCCGGGCGCGCTGTCGGCGACGTTCGCCATCGCCGTCGTCGACTACGCCTTTCCGATCTACCTGTCGTCGATCTCGACGCTCGCCCGCTTCGGGACGACGTTCGTCTTCCTCCTGATCGTGCTGCTGTGGTTCTACGTGCTCGCCATGGTCATCCTCATCGGGGCAACGATCAACTCGATCCGCTTCGAGCTCCACGAGACCGGTGAACTGCGGCCGAAAGATGGGCCATAGGGCGGCGCGCGGACCCCGCTCGTGGCGTGAGGCAAGATGACCTCCATGGCGGAGCGCCTTCTCGACGTCGCGATGGCACGCGAAAGCGTGCTCGCGGCGGCGCGACCGCTCCCCCCCGAGCCGGTCGAGCTCACGGCGGCGCTCGGACGCGTGCTGGCCGAGGACGTGGCGAGCGACGGAGCCCTGCCCCCCTTCGACGCCTCGGCCATGGACGGGTTCGCCGTTCTCGCCGGGGAGGCGGCCGAGCTCGAGGTCGTGGGCGAGTCGCGCGCCGGCCACCCCGCGGACCGCGCTCTGCGCCCCGGGGAGGCGATACGGATCTCGACCGGCGCGGTGGTGCCCGAGGGCGCGGAGGCGGTCGTGCCGGTCGAGCGGACCGAGTCCGACGACGGGATCGGGCCGGCCGACCGCCGGCGCGAGCGGGTGCATGTACCCGAGCGTTCCCCGGGCGACCACATCCGCCGGTCCGGCGAGGATGTGGGTGCCGGCGAGCTCGTGCTGTCGGCCGGGGTGCGTCTCGGTCCGGCCGAGGTGGCCGTGCTGGCCTCGCTCGGGAGGCCGGAGATCCTGTGTGGGCCGCGGCCGTGCGTGGCCGTGCTCGTCACCGGCGACGAGCTCGTCGAGCCCGGTACGCCGCTCGGGCAAGGCCAGATCCGCGATGCGAACGCCTTCGCCCTCGCCGCACAGGCCGAGCGCGCCGGTGCCCGCGTCGTGCGCCGGGCGGTCGTGGCCGACGACCTCGAGGCGACCGTCGCGGAGCTGGCCGAGGCGCTCGAGATCGCCGATGCGGTCTGCGTGTCGGGAGGCGTCTCGGTCGGTCCTCACGATCACGTCAAGCCCGCGCTCGCTCGCCTCGGGGTCGGCGAGCGCTTCTGGGGCGTCGCGCTGCGGCCCGGCAAGCCGACGTGGTTCGGCCTCCGCGACCGCACTCTGGTCTTCGGACTGCCGGGCAACCCGGTCTCGGCGATGGTGACCTTCCACCTGTTCGCGCGCCCGGCGCTCGAGCGCCTCGCCGGAGCGGCGGAGCCGGCGCGGCCACGCGCCTTCGCCGTGCTCGACGAGACGGTGGCCCGTCATCCCCTCCGCGACCAGGCCGTACGCTGCACCGTCACGGTCGCGTCAGACGGCTGGCACGTGAGGCCGACCGGCCCGCAGGGATCGCATGTGCTCACCTCGATGCTCCGCGCCGACGCGCTCGCTGTCATACCGGCGGGAGAGGGTGAGGTACCCGCCGGGGACCGGGTGGACGTCGAGCTCCTGCGTTAGCGCTCACCCGGCCTCCCGGTAGCGTTAGACCGCGTGAGGAAGCGCGACCCGAGACGACTCTGGCGGCGCCGCCGCCACGCCCAGGCGCGAGTCCGCGTGCTCCGCACACGTGACGAGGGGGTCTCGGCCCGCGGCGGTGTGACGACGGTCCAGTCGGCGGAGATCACCCTCCCCCAGGCCGAGCTCGAGGGACTCTGGAGCCCCGAGTACCTCGAGCGTCTGGCGCGCACCTACTGGCTGTGGATCGGGCGCACCTCGCTCGGACTCCTGCGTGTGCTCTACACCGCGACCTCGCGCGAGGTGGTCGTGCTGCGCCGTCCGCTCGTCCTCCTGCGCTTCTTCGCGCCCGAGTACGACGTCAGCGCCAGCGGCGGCACGGTGACGTGGCGGATCAACCGGGGCCTCCTGGTCGCGCCCGCGGGCCGCGGGGAAGGCTACCTGCGCATGGATGTCGAGTGGCGCTCGGAGGATCCGGCGACCGGGGAGGTCACCCTGCTCGTCACGTCGCAGGTGGCGAACTTCTACCCGGCCATTCGGGGGCGGGGCTGGTTCTCCCGGATCGGGCGGATCATCTACCGCTTCACCCAGCTCAAGATCCACGTCCTCGTCACGAACGCCTTCTTCCGCTCGCTCGCCAACCTCGACCTCGCCCCGTCGGTCGTCGGCAGCCTGCGCGGCAGTACACCGGGGGTCCCCGACGCGGACGAGTTCGAGGCCGTGCGGCGGCTGCGAGCGGAGCGAGAGGCGGGGGAGCGGGGGCCGGACCGAGAGCGCGGCGAGGGCGCTGCCGTGCGGAGTGGCGGGGCGGCCGCCTGAACCGGCTCAGACAGGGTCCGAGGCGGCCACGCTCGCGGCTCCGGGCGACCCGCCCGGGCTAGCCCTTGCGCTCGGCGCGCTCGTAGTCGCGCAGCTTGGAGCGGTCGTGGCGGGCATGCACGCGCCGCACCGTCCCCGACCGCGAGCGCATGACTAGCGACTCCGTGGTCGCCCCCTGTGGACTCTCGTAGTGCGCGCCCTGGAGCACATCGCCGTCGGTCACCCCGCTGGCGGCGAAGAAGACGTCCTCGCCGGCGACCAGGCGGTCTGCGTCGAGCATCTCTTCGAGGTCGTAGCCGGCGTCGAGGGCGGCCTGGCGCTCCTCGTCGTCGCGCGGCCACAGCCGGCCGACGATCTGGCCGCCGATGCACCTGATGCCCGCCGCGGCGAGCACGCCCTCGGGCGTGCCCCCGATGCCCCAGAGGAGGTCGGCCGGCGAGCGCTCGGTGACCGCGAGCAGCGCCGCCGCGACGTCGCCGTCGGGTATCAAGCGGATGCGCGCACCGGCCTCGCGGATCTGGCGGATCGCGTCCTCGTGGCGGGGGCGGTCGAGGACCACGACCACCACGTCGCGGATGTCGGTCCCCTTGCGCTCGGCGATCAGCCGCAGGGTCTCGGGCAGCGGGCGGTCGAGGTCGAGCAGATCGGCGTGCTCGCTGCCGGCCGCCATCTTCTCCATGTAGACGCAAGGGCCCGGGTCGAACATCGCGCCGCGCTCGGCCAGGGCGATCACCGCCAGGGCGTTGGGCGCTCCGCGCGCGCACAGCGACGTCCCCTCGAGCGGATCGACGGCGATGTCGACCTCGGGAGGCGAGCCGTCCCCGATGCGCTCGCCGTTGTAGAGCATCGGCGCCTCGTCCTTCTCGCCCTCCCCGATCACCACCGTGCCGTCCATGCGCACGGTGTCGAGCAGGGCGCGCATGGCGTCGACGGCGGCTCCGTCAGCCGACTCCTTGTCGCCCATCCCGACCCACCGCGCGGAGGCGAGCGCCGCCGCCTCGGTGACCCGTACGAGCTCGAGCGCGAGGTTGCGGTCGGGCGTTTTCTCGGACTCCGGAGCAAACACGGTATCCGGCTCAGCCATCAGATGGTTGATTCTACCTTCGCCTGCGTCCGGGGGCGTGCCGGAGCGCAGCTTCGCCCACCGGCACCTTCGGTGCTTGGGCCGCGGACGCAGGCCCATAGCGTCTTCGCGCCAGCTTGGGCGGCACCGTAGCCATCTCGTAATGGACATTTCCCGTGCCGGGGTATACAAAGCCACCCCCGTCGTGAGCCTCGCCGATCTCGCACCACTGCCCCTCGGAGGGGTCGACCCGCTGCCGAAGGAGCGGATCGGCGACCTGCTTGTCGAGGCCCGTGAGCGGACGCTCGCGCTCGTTGACGGGCTCTGCGACGAGCAGATCGACCATCAGTACTCGCCGATCATGAGCCCGCTCGCGTGGGACCTCGGCCACATCGCCGCCTTCGGGGACCTGTGGCTCTCGCGCGCGGTGCCGGGCCTGCGTTCCCTGCGGCCCGACCTGTTCGAGGTCTACGACGCCAGCGAGACCCCGCGCTCGAGCCGGGGCGAGCTGCCCTTCCTCCCGTGCGCGGACGCGCTCGCCTACGGGCGAGCCGTCCACGAGCGCGCGCTCGTGGGGCTCGAGGACCTCGACGTCTCCCCCTCGGGGGACCGCCTCAACGCGCACGGCTTCGTCTGGCACCTCCTGATCCAGCACGAGCACCAGCACAACGAGACCATGCTTCAAGCGATGCAGCTCGCCGGTGGGGAGTTGCCCGCCCCGGCGCTTTTGAGCGGGCTCACGTGCCCGGACGTAGTGAGCTCCGCAGCCGGTCCGGAAACGGTCACGATCGAGGCCGGTCCGGCCCTCATCGGCGCGGGTCCGCAGGGCTTTGCCTACGACAACGAGCGCCCACGACACATCCTCGAGCTCGAGGCGTACGAGCTCGACCGCGAGCCGGTCTCGAACGGCGCGTATCTCGAGTTCGTCGCGAGCGGGGGCTACCGACGCCGGGAATGGTGGTCCGAGGACGGCTGGGCCTGGCGCGAGCAGGAGGCGGCCGAGCGCCCGCTGTTCTGGACCGACGACGGGCGCGTCCGCCGCTTCGACCGGATCGAGCCCCTCGACCCCGCCCTTCCGGTGGCCCACGTCTGCTGGCACGAGGCCGAGGCGTTCGCCCGCGCCCACGGCAAGCGCCTCCCCACCGAGGCGGAGTGGGAGAACGCGGCGACCTGGGACCCTGCGGCCGGGCGGCGGCGCGCCTGGCCGTGGGGCGACGAGCCGCCGACACG
>JACCUC010000332.1 GCA_013812065.1 Thermoleophilaceae bacterium
GGCCAGGACCTCGGCCGCGCCGGCGGGCGCCTCCGGCCACGTCTCGCGCAGGTCGGGCGCGGGCTCGCTCGCCACCCGGGTCGCGATCTCCACCGGCGAGCTTCCGGTTCGCGCCTTGTGCCCCGAAAGCGCCTCGAAGGCCACCGCACCGAGCGCGTAGACGTCCACGGCCGGCCCGACGTCGCGGCCCTCGAGCTGCTCGGGTGCCATGTACGACGGCGTGCCGAGCACGGTCCCCGTGCGGGTGATGTGCGTGGCGCGCTCGACGGCAAAGGCGATGCCGAGGTCGGCGAGCTTGGCGTTGCCGTCCTCGCCGAGCAGGACGTTCGCGGGCTTGACGTCGCGGTGCACGATCCCGTGCGAGTGGGCGTAGTCGAGCGCCGCGGCCGCCCCGCCGAGCACCTCGGCAGCCCGCTCGGGCTCAAGCGCCCCGTCGCCCAGGGCCTGGGCGAGCGTCGGCCCGTCGACGTACTCCATGACGATCAGGACACCCTCCGGATCGGTGAGGGTGTCGTAGACGGCGACCAGGTTCGGGTGGTTGAGCGACGCCCCGAGCCGGGCCTCGCGGTCGAACCGCAGCGCCATGTCCTCGGGGCTGTAGGCGTGCAGGCGCTTGACCGCGACCTGGCGCCCGAGGCGCTCGTCCTCGGCCTGGAACACCGTCGCCATGCCGCCTGAGCCGAGGCGGCGGAGAACGCGGTAGCGATCGGCGAAGCGAAGGGTCCCCGCCGGACTGGTCATCCGAACGATTGTCCCCCCGGCTGGGGGGGCGGAAACGGCTCCGGCGTGCGCCCGGGCGGCCTCAAACCTTCTGCAGGAGGGTGCCGGTCCCGAGCCCACCGCCGCAGCACATGGTCACGAGGCCGATCTCCTTGTCGGCGCGCTCCATCTCGTGCAGGAGGGTGGTGATCAGCCGGGCGCCGGTCGAGCCGAGCGGATGCCCGATGGCGACCGCGCCGCCGTTGACGTTCACCCGGTCCATGTCGGGCTCGAGCTCCCGCCGCCAGGCCGCCACCACCGAGGTGAAGGCCTCGTTGATCTCGACCAGGTCGATGTCGTCCATGATCATCCCGTTGCGCTCGAGCAGCTTCCGGGTGGCCGGGATCGGGCCGGTGAGCATGATCACCGGGTCGACCCCGACCGTGGTCTGATCGAGGATCCGTGCGCGGGGCTCGAGCCCGAGCGTCTCCGCCTTCGAGCGCTCCATGAGCAGCACCGCGGCCGCTCCGTCGGAGATCTGCGAGGAGTTGCCGGCCGTGATGCGGCCGTCCTCCTGGAACGCGGGCTTGAGCTCGGAAAGCTTCTCGAGGCTCGTGTCGGGGCGGATGCCCTGGTCGACCTGGTAGGTGTCGCCGTTGACCGCGAACGGGACGATCTCGCGTTCGAAGCGCCCTTCCTGGGTGGCCTGGTAGGCGAGCTGGTGGGACCGCAGACCGAGCTCGTCGAGCTCGGAGCGCGGGATCTCCCACTGGTCGGCGATCATCTCGGCGGAGATCCCCTGGGGGACGAGGTTGTACTTCGCGAGCAGCTCCTGCGGCCAGGGCGAGCCCACGTCGTCGACCCACTTGAAGGCGACGCCCATGGGGATGTGGCCCATGTGCTCGACGCCCGAGCCGATCACCGCGTCGTGCACGCCCGCGGCGATCAGGGCGGCGCCGAAGTTGACCGCCTGCTGGGCCGAGCCGCACTGGCGGTCGACCGTGGTGGCGGGCGTCTCGACCGGGAGGCCGGCCTGCAGCCAGGCGTTGCGACCGACGTTGAACATCTGCTCGCCGTACTGCTGCACGCAGCCGGTGACGACGTCCTCGACCTCCTCGACGGGGATGCCGGACCGCTCGATCACCTCCGTGTAGCACTTCGCGAGCAGCTCGTTGGGATGGGTGTCCTTGTAGTAACCCTTCTCCGGATGGCCGCGGCCGACCGGAGTGCGCACGGCCTCGACGACGACGACCTCACGGCCCTCTCCGTGGTGCATGGGCATGGCGCTTCCCTTTCGGCTGGGTGGGCTGCTCTCGCTGGCTCGGGCGGGCTCCCGCGTGGCCGCGAAAGCCTATGTGTAGCCTACCGGCCGCTTTGACTGACCAGTCAACCACCCTCCCCGAGCGGCTCGGGATCGTCGGCAGCGGGACGATCGCGTGCGGTCTGGCGAAGCTCGCATCCGCCCACGGCCAGGTCGCGCTCTACGCCCGCACCGCCGAATCCGCCGAACGGGTGCGGGGGCGGCTCGCCGAGTGCGGCGCGCAGGTCGTGACCGAGCTCGATGCGCTCGCCGACGCGACGTTCGTGGTCGAAGCCGTCCTAGAGGACGAGGCGGTCAAGGGACAGGCCTACGGCCGGCTCGAGTCCGTGCTGGCGCCTGACACGATCCTCACGAGCTCGACCTCGTCGTTGTCGATCGCGAGGCTCGCCGAGGCGAGCGGGCGATCCGACCGCTTCGCGGGCTTCCACGTCTTCAATCCCGTCGAGCGCATGAAGCTGGTCGAGCTCGTGTTCCCGCCGGCCGCGAGCGAGGAGACCCGCGCGCGGGTCCGCACGCTCTCCGACGCACTCGGAAAGACCGGCGTCGAGGTCCCGGACACGCCCGGGTTCGTGGTCAATCGCCTGCTCTTCCCCTACCTCTTCGACGCGGTGCGGCTGCTCGAGGAGAACGGCCTAGCCCCGAGCGACGTCGACGCCTGCATGCGCTTTGGAGCCGGTCATCCGCTCGGCCCCCTCGCCCTGCTCGACCTCGTCGGCATCGACGTCTCGATAGCGATCGGCGAGTCGATCGGAGCCGACGTCCCCGAGCGCCTCTACCGGATGGCCGAGGAGGGGCTGCTCGGTCGGAAGGTGAAGGCCGGGTTCCTCGAGTACGACGGTTAGGCCGAGCACTGACGGGCGTCACGACCGGAAGCGTCCGACGCCGCTTTCCAGGCCCTACCCGGTGCCCGAACTGCGAACCGTCACCTGCATCCCGCACGCTAGGTCCCACACCACATCGGCCTCCCCGATCCCCTGCGCGTCGGCCAGCTCGGCGACCCGCTCCCAAGGCAACGTCGCCTCGGGCAGCTCGTCCCAGCGCGCGAGCTCGAGCGCCTCGCGAGCGGCCGTGAGCATCGGGCCCGTCACCCCTTGAGCCTCGATCAGGCCGCGCAGGGCGTTGCGCTGCGCTTCGCTGAGCCGGATGGACCACATCGGCAAGACCTCCTGGACGGGACGGTTACTTGCCGGGGGAACGTACCCCCGCGGGCGGACGGACCCGCCGGCGCTCAGCTGCCGTCGCGAAGCCCCTCGCCGGGCGCCTCCGGCACGGCCTCGACCGCCACCGGCGCCGTCTCCGGACCGCCGTTGGGGCCGCCTCCCTCGGTCCGCCGCCCGGGCTCGTGATCCCTGATGCGGATCGCCTCGATCCGATTCTGGCGCAGCGACTCGACCCGCAGCGAGAAGCCGTTGGACCGCACCATGTCGCCGCGCTTGGGGAGCCGGCCAAGAGCGTCGAAGATGAACCCGCCGACCGAGTTGAAGGCGTCGGAATCGACGTCGAAGTGGACGCCGTAGTCGTCGAGATCGGTGATCGGGATGTGGCCGCGGACGTACCAGTCGCCGTTGGCAAGGCGCCGGACCCCGGCGGCGGCCGGATCGGTCTCGTCGGCGATCTCGCCCACGATCTCCTCGATGATGTCCTCGACCGAGACGATCCCCGCGGTACGGCCGTACTCGTCGACGACGACGGCGACCGAGACCCGCTCGCGCTGGAGGTCGGCGAGCAGGTCGTCGAGCGGCTTGGTCTCGGGGACGATCAGCGCCTCCTTGACCGCCGGCTCGACCGAGGTCTCGGGACCCTCCTGCATCAGCCGCCGTACAAGCGAGCTCGAGTGGACGATGCCGCGGATGCGGTCGGTGTTGTCCTGCTCGGTGACCACGAGGCGCGTGTGGCCGGACTCGACGCAGCGCTCGAGCGCGGTCTGCACCCCCTCGGCCACGTCGACGGTGACCACGGCGGGAATCGGGGTCATCACCTGGCGGGCCTGCTGGTCGTGCAGGTGGAAGACGCCCGAGAGCATCGTCGCCTCGCCGGGGTCGAGCGTGCCGCCCTGCATCCCGCGGGCGATCAACATCTTCACGTCCTCCTGGCTCGCCGGCTCCTCGAGGTCAGCCTGAGCGTTAACCCCCACGAGTCGCAGTAGTCCGTTCGAGGTCACGTTGACCAGCCAGATGAACGGCCTGGCGGCGATCCGGAACCACTCGAGCGGACGGGAGATGATGCGCGCGGTCGCCTCGGCGTGGGTGATCGCGTAGATCTTCGGGACCTGCTCGCCGGCGGTTATATGGGCGAAGGTGGTGAGGAAGTAGGCGATCGCGAAGCCGAGGATCCCGCCCGCCACGCCGCCCCCCAACGACTCCTGGAGGCGCTCGCCGATCGCCCGCTCGCCGAGAAAGCCGATGGCGATCGAGGCCAGGGTGATCCCGACCTGGCAGGCCGACAGGTACTCGTCGATGCGCTCGACCTGGCGCAGAGCCAGCGGCGCTCCGCGCACTCCGTCCGCGGCGAGGGCCTCGACCCGGTCGCGGCGCGCGCGTACGAGGGCGAACTCCGCGGCCACGAACAGTCCGTTCAGGCCGACGAGCGCCACGAGGGCGAGGATGAGGAGGGCCCCGGTCAGGTGCGTCGCCCGTGACGGGGGCTACTTCGAGGGTCGTCGTCGCTCATGCGCGGACCCTGCGGACGGTACCAGAGGCCCGCGACGGCGCCCGAGGATCGCGAGGGCTCAGCGGTCGTCGTCGCCCTCCGCATTCCGCGCCGCCGCCGCCGGCGCCCTCCGCGCCAACCTCCTCACCGGGCGGCTTCGTCGCCGAGCGCGTCGATCTTGCCCGCGAGGTCGAAGTCGGCGTCGGTGAGGCCGCCCTGCGAGTGAGTCGAGAGCGAGACCGTGACCTTGTTCCAGGAGATCTCGAGGTCGGGGTGGTGACCCATGTCCTCGGCGGGCGTGACCAGGCGCTTTACGAACTCCACCGAGCCCACGAAGTCGTCGAGCTTGAACTGCTTGCGGATCGAGTCGCCCGAGCGCTCCCAGCCCTCGAGGTCCTCGAGCCGGGCCTGGATCTCCTCGTCGGCCATCAGTGCCATCTATGGTTCCTCCTGTGCGGATCGCGAGCCTCGTCCCCTCCGCCACCGAGATGCTCTTCGCGCTCGGGCTCGAGGACGACGTGGTGGGGGTCACCCACGAGTGTGATCATCCCCCAGAAGCGGCGGACCTGCCACACCTGAGCCGCTCGGTCATCCCGCCCGGCCTCTCGGCGGCCGACATTGACCGTGCCGTGCGTGAGCGCACCCAGCGCGGCGACGCCCTCTACGAGCTCGACGCGGAGCTGCTGCGCGAGCTCGAGCCCGATCTGATCGTCACCCAGGCGGTCTGCGAGGTGTGCGCCGTCGCGGTCGACGACGTGCGGGCGGCGGCCGCCGAGCTGCCGTCCGATCCACGCGTCCTCTCGCTGGACCCCTCGACGATCGGAGAGGTGCTCGCGGGCCTGCGCGAGCTCGCCCAGGCCGCGAGCGCGGAGGAGGCCGGAGACCGCCTCGGCCGCGACGCCGCCGCTCGCCTCGACCGGGTGGCCGAGGCCGTTGCCGGCGACGAGCCGCCGCGCGTCGGGTGCCTCGAGTGGCTCGACCCGATCTTCGTCGGCGGCCACTGGGTTCCGCAGATGGTCGAGCTCGCGGGCGGTGAGGACGTGCTCGGTCTCCCCGGCGAGCGCTCGCGCATCGCCGAGCGGGAGGAGCTCGCCGCCGCGCGACCCGACGTCGTGGTCGCAATGCCGTGCGGCTACGACGCCGAGCGGGCGGCTCGGGAGGTGCGCGATCACGCCGAGCTGGTCGCCGGCCTGGGGGCCGAGCGGGTCGTGGCCGTCGACGCCGCCGCCTACTTCTCGCGCCCCGGGCCGCGGCTGGTAGACGGGGTCGAGCTGCTCGCTCATGTCCTCCATCCCGATCGGGTCGAGGCACCGCCGCCGGGACGCCTCATCGAGCTCGAGCCGGGGCCTCGAGCGGGGCTCGGCGCGCGCGGCTAGCTAGCCCCCGAGATCGCCAGGGAGCCGGCGACCGCGAGGGCGCCCAGCGCGGCCACCGCGGCCGCAGGTACGACCGCCGGGACTCGCACCCGGTCACCGATCTCGAACAGGAGGAGCGCTGCGAGCCCCCCGCCCACGAGCCCGCCGATGTGCCCTCCGATCGAGATTCCCGGAATCAGGAAGGTGATCGCCAGGTTGAGCCCGAGCCAGACTCCGAGGCCGCTCTCCATCGGACTGATGCCGCGATTGCGCATGACCACGATGGCGGCGCTCATCATGCCGAAGACCGCTCCGGAGGCACCGATCGTGAACCCCGTCGGCTGCAGTACCAGCGCGCCGAACGATCCGGCGAGCAGCGAGACGAAGTAGATGAGGGCAAAGCGCAGCCGCCCGATGGCCGGCTCGAGCAGACCGCCGAGGATGTACAGGGCGAACATGTTGAACAGCAGGTGCAGGGGGTTGCCCGGCACGTGCAGGAAGCCGGCGGTGAGGATGCGCCAGACCTCCCCCGAAGCGACCGTCTCACGGGAGACCGCGCCGTAGCCGATCAGCAGCCCCCCGCCCAGAAACACCCCGATCGCCACGACGACGTTGACGCCGATGAGCGCGTAGGTCAGCGTCGGCCGGCGTTCGAGCGACTGCAGGCTGCGCACCTGGGTTCGGTCGCGGGCGCACTCCGGGCAGCGCATGCCCACGGGCGTCGTCGTCATGCAGTCGGGACAGATCGGGCGCTCGCAGTTCGAGCAGGCGACGCCGGTCTCGCGGTCGTAATGCCGGTAGCACGTGGGCATGCCCTATAGAAGATATCGGCGCCCGAGACGGCTCCCGGAGGTCTCGCGACGGCGAAGCCGAGGCGTTCGGCTCAGCGCTCGAGCCGCCGCCGCACGCCGCGCACGACCTCGCGCGCGCCGCGGTCGAGCCCGCGCAGCCCCCCGACCTTGTCGCGCGACCC
>JACCUC010000006.1 GCA_013812065.1 Thermoleophilaceae bacterium
CCTGGACCTGGCCGAAAGGAACCTCACGAACGTCCACGACCGGTCGCGCGGCACCAACCGCGTGACGCCGACGCTGACTTTCGTCGGCTGACGACCCGACTGCTGTGCGCTACTGCTTTCCATGCAAGCGACGGGAGAGGCACGGGAGTCAGGCAGAAATCGCGCGCTGTCGCTTCGCGCGAGGAGCGCAGGGCTCTAGCGGCGCCAGCCAGCGTCCGCGCACGCGCTGGTCAGAGCCGCAGGCCGCTCGCCCCGGGAGCGCCGAGCCCCGGCGCCGCCGTGTTTGGGCTGACGCCAGGGGTGTTCCGCCTGGGAGGCGGCGACCCCCCGGGAGCCGAGACCTCCTTGATTCAGAGAGGCGCGAGCTTCGGGGCCACCGCGTCCGCTATCAGTTCGAGCTGCCGCGGCTCATCGCCGAGCGGCCAGAGGTAGACGCGCTGGCAGCCGGCCTCCGCGTAACGGGAGAGAAGCTCGACGCAATGATCCGGGGGACCGACGCAGACCTGGACACGAAGGTCCTCGGGGTCTCGCCTCAGGACCGGAGCGAGGGTGTCGGCGAGCACGCGGTCGCCCTCCGATAGATCCCTGGACACCCAGGTCCACATCGTCGCGAGCGCGGTCGGAAAGCCGTCTGCGTGTCGCCCGCGATCCTCGAGCGCACGTGCCAAAGCCGTGCGCGCCGCGGAGAATCGCTCCGGCGTCGTGTTGTACGCGGAGGCGAGCCAGCCGTCACCCGCCCTCGCGACGCGGGCGAGCCCCGTACGCGAGCCCCACCTCCCGATCCACAGGGGGATGCCGTCCTCGCGCCGGGGACCGGGCGCGAGGCTCGAGATCGTCCGCCACGGGGTAGTACCGCGGCTGCTCGGGCGGCGGTTCTCCGTTGAGGAGCGCTCGTAGCACGGCGAGTGCCTCGTCGAATCGCTTCCAGCGCTGCTCGAACGGGACGCCGAGAACGTCGTAGTCACGTTCTGAGGAGTCCGGTCCCAAGGCCGCGACGAGTCGTCCGTCGGAGAGGACGTCGATCGCCGCGAGCGCCTTCGCCAGCGGAACCGGGCCTCGCAGGACAGCGAGCGACACCGTCGTGGCCAGCGCCATCTGTCCCGAGCGCTCGATCATGCTCGCGAGCGCCGTCGGTCCGTCGAGCCAGGGCGTCTGGAAGACGAAATGGTCGTTGGTCGAGAGAGCGGCGAAGCCGCACTCCCTGGCAGCGTCGACGGCCCCCTGCAGCCGCCGCAGGGAAAGCCGCTCCTCGCCGAACTGCATCAGCGGCAGATGCACGCCGAGATCCACCCGACAATGGTGCCAGCTTCGCGGTCGCTGGCCACGAGCGCTCGCTCGGCATCGCCGGAAAGGAGGGCTGAGCGCGCAAGCTTCTGGGCGCGCCTGAGTGGTCGGCCCCGAGTGGGCCTACTTCTGCTCGAGCGTGTAGTGAATCGTCTGAGCGACGATCTTGCCGTCCTCGATCAGATAGGAGTCGACACCGTCCCTCACCCTGACCGTCGTGTCCTCGTAGGCCCACTCGAGCATCGCGATCTTGCCCTCGGCGGCCCTGAACGTGTACTCGAACGCATTGTGCTCCGGCAGCTCTTCGCCGAGCATCTGCGCCAGCTGCATGACCCCTTCGTGCCCGCGGAACACGCCGCGGTTGATCAGCACCACGATGTCCTCCGAGACGTTTCGCCGCATGTCCTCCTCGACCACCCGCTCGATGTCTTCCTCCGCGCCCCAGTTCTGCGCGATGTTCAGGTGGTCGTCAAGCACCTCCTGGGCGGACCGACTGCTCAGATCCTCCACTATCGGCCTCCTCTCGCTTCGTCGCGCGTCGCGTGACCACGGTAACCGCCTCCCGGCGGCTGCAAGGGGCCAGTGCGCGCGGTCGGCGACGCGGCGAAGCCGTCGGAACTGGTCCCGGTGACGAGCCGCATCCCTCTATCGGGTCGGGCGTCCGCAATGCGCGGGAAAGTGAGGTCGGCACCACGAGTCGCCTTTGCCCACCAGAGGGACCTCTCGGCGGAGGACCCCGGAGACGCTTCAAGCCCTTGCTACCTGTGCCTAAAGTCGAAATACACGAGCTTGCCGTCCTGGCAGCGGTACATGTACTCGTAGGTGTCCCCGTGGGTGCGACCGCTGCTCGTGCGGCCGTCAGGACTCATAGCTCCTTCCCCGCCGCTAGAGCCCGACTCGAACCCGAGGAAGAGGCTCTCTCCTGCGCGGGCCCCTCCGAGCTCACACTCGACCAGTGGCCCTGACATGGCTACGACAGCGAGCACAGGAACTGCAAGCCCGAGGAGTGCTCCTCCAGCAGCTCCCGCCGTCCCGCCCCCGTCGCCGGCGAGCTGGGTAGCGACTACGAGGCCGAGCATGACTGAGATGGCAAGCAGCACTATCCCAATCGAGAGGATCGCCAGGACACCCATGACGCCGAGCGAGACGGCCAGCATGGTCAAAAGCGCGAGGCCGAAGCGGTGCGAGCGCCAGCTCAATCCCAAGCCGATCACGGCGACACACAACGCACCCGCAGCGATGCCCACGCCATAGGCCGGGATGTAGAAGACCTCCTGCCTGGCGTGGACTACCGTCGTGGCAAAGGCAAAGATGAGCCCCGCTCCAAGCAGGGCCAACCCCGCTTGGCCGATAAACCGTCTTGCTTTAGAAGGGGGCGCTGACACCGGTCTCAGACCCAACGGGGGAAGAGCAAGGCTACTCTGCCCTGCCTGGCACGGCACCCACGTCGCAGAACCCTCGGCCGACATCGTCCCCACCCGCGACCGGTGAAAGCAATGCAGCCCGTCAAGCATTGACGCCATCTGACCTTCCCTAGGTATCGACGTAAGCAATTGCGCCAACGTCGTTCCGTTCGCTCCTCCTTCGCGCGATCGGCGACAGCCTGGCGCCGCCGGCATCACGCGAGGCGAGCAGCGGGTGTCAGGCTCACGTTGCTGCTGCTCGGCCTGAGCAAGAGCAAGGACGGCTGGGTGCCGGCACTATCGTTCAGCAGCCGGAAGGAGGGGCAGGCTCTGGTACGCCACTACTCCTCCTTTCCGTCAAGCGGGCGTCTGGGGAGCGCACGCGGAACCACTTGGCGCCGAGGCGCTCCCGCCGCTGTCGAGCCAGCTCGTCATTGCACGCCCCCCGCGGGTCGGCCGCGGGCTCCGAGCATGACTTTAGACCGCACACTGGTCGAAGCGCCCGCGCTCGCCTGGCGACCCTCGAGCGGGGCCGAGGTACTCGCGGAGGTGGCGTCCACGTTCGAAACCCGCTCAGCGATGTCCGCTCCGCCGCGATTAGGACCTAACCCTAACTTTGCGCACGCAGCGATGTGAGCGATATCATATGCATGTGGGGGTGCACGTTCGCCAGCTGCTCCTCGCCGTGACGTTGTCGCTACTGCTGGTCGCCTGCGACGGAGGCGGAACCGGAGGCGGCGGAGGCGGAGCCGGGACCGGCGGAGGGGGAGCCGAAGCCGGCGGCGGCAGCATTACGATCCCGTCGCAACCGGAACCCACCGCACCGACGCTCGGCGAGATCCTCGCGCAGGAGAACGCCAGTCGCCTGGCTCGGGAGCAGAAGGTGCTCAACGATGCCGGAATCCTCGGCCCGCGGCTGAACGACTTCTGGACGCGCGAGCTCTCGAGCCGCTATCAGCTCACCTTCGACGCACCGGATCGGTACGAGTGGTACCGAGGCGAGCAACAGACGTCGTGCGGCGGCGTCACCGAGCCGCGGGCGGACAACGCTTACTACTGCTTCCCAGAACACGAGGAGCACGTCGCGTTTGACCTCGCCTGGTTCCAGCAGTACCTGGTGAACCACCCCGGTGGCGCCACGACATTCCTCATCCTGGCGCACGAGTGGGGGCACGCCGTCCAGGACACGTGGCTCGAAAACGGCGGAGGGGACACGTGGAACCCAGCTAGCCGCAAGGAGTTGAACGCGGATTGCCTTGCCGGCGTGTTTCTCGCCGCAAGCATCCGAGACGGCACGATCGTCGAGGAGGCAGGGGACGCGGACGCGATATTCGGGTGGTTGTACGAGGAGGGAAGTTCGCCCTGGCTCGCACGAGGAACGCACGGGACCCGCGACGAGCGGCAAGCTGCCTTCGTCGATGGATTCCATCAGGGCACTGCCTTCTGCCGGGCGAACTATTAGGCGTTTTCCGAGCAGGACACATCGATGAAACGGAATGCTCGGCTGCCAGTCTGGCGCTTCTGCTTGGCCCGACGAACGGCGCCCGAGCGCGTCGTCGTCACGTTCGGGCAGCACCCCTCCGCACGGCTACCATCCCCAACCGCCGGGTGGGCGACCGCGGGCACGATGCGCTCAAGCTGCCGACCGTCACAATCCCCGCGACCCCAATATCCCGGACTTGAACCAAGGGTCGTCTCGGTCGGTCCAGCGCGCGTCACGCGTTCGGCGCTACATCCGCGAGCGCCCGCGCCGCCACCTCGCACCCGAGTCGGCGATAGGCGTCCATCCGGTCCTCGCCATAGACCTGCCGGGTCGTCGGGTGGAAGGGAAAGCCGCGGCAGCGCCGGCGTGCGAGCAGCTCCGGGTCCGACGCCGCCACCAGGCCGAGCTTGAGGACCACGAGCTGCGCCTGCGCGCCGCCGGCGTAGGTAACGGTCCCGATCGCGTGGGTCGCGCCGTAGAGGCCGTTCGCGCCCGCCGCAAACGCGTCGCAGTTCACATCGATCTCCATGCCGCGGCTGCGAGCTACGCCCACCACCCTCCGTAACTCGTCAGCCCGGCCCTGCGGGTCGGGCGACGCGTCGACACACCAGACCGCCTCCGGCCGTTGCTCGAGCAGCCCGAGGAGGCCGAGGTTGTCGTAGTGGCCGCCGTCACTGAGATATATCCGCGGCCCGTCGAAGCCGAGGAGGATGTCCCGTCCGCCGTGGAACTTCGTGGCGGCGATCCTCGGTGAATTATCTCAGACGGGTGTAGCGGCGACCTCCGGCGCCGGGTTCGGGGAAGCCGTGATCGTGGGCTCTCGGACGACCTC
>JACCUC010000007.1 GCA_013812065.1 Thermoleophilaceae bacterium
CCCTCGAAGTGCGGCAGCTGCCCGTCGAGGACCTCCCGTCCCCACAGCAGGGAGTAGTAGGAGTCGTAGTTCGGGTACGTCGGGTAGACGAGCGCGCCGACCGCCATGCCTGCGCAGAGCACGGCGAACGCGATCTTGGCCCACCGCTCCATCCGCGCGAGGGTAACCGCGGACCGGTCGAGCGGTACTGTGACACGCGGTGTCGAAGCAATGAAGCTGATCATCCAGATCCCCTCCTTCAACGAGGAGGACTCGCTGCCGGTCACGCTCCGCGAGCTGCCTCGCGAGGTCGCCGGCTTCGACGCGGTCGAGTGGCTGGTGATCGACGACGGCTCGACCGACGCGACCGTCGAGGTCGCGCGCGCCCACGGCGTCGACCACGTCGTGCGCCTGACCAACAACAAGGGCCTCGCGACCGCGTTCCAGGCCGGCCTCGACGCCTGCCTCAAGCTCGGCGCTGATGTCGTCGTCAACACCGACGCCGACAACCAGTACGACGCGCGCGACATTCCCAAGCTGGTCGGACCGATCCTGGCCGGCAAGGCCGACATGGTGGTCGGCGACCGCGAGGTGGCGAAGATCGAGCACTTCTCGGCGCTCAAGGTACGGCTCCAGCACCTGGGCAGCGCGGTCGTGCGCCGCGCCTCCGACACCACCGTGCCGGACACGACGTCGGGCTTTCGCGCCTACAACCGCGAGGCCGCGCTCCAGATGGCGAGCGTCTCCAAGTTCACCTACACGCTCGAGACCATCATCCAGGCCGGCAAGATGCTCGTCGCGGTCGACCACGTGCCGATCCGGACCAACCCGAAGACGCGCGAGTCGCGGCTCTTCCCCTCGATGTGGGCCTACGTGCGCCGCAACGGGACGTCGATCTTTCGCATCTACGCCCTGTACGAGCCGCTGCGAGTGTTCATGACCCTGGCGGCGATCGTCGGCGTCGTGGCGCTGGCGATCTTCGGGCGTTTCCTGTTCTATTACCTGAGCGGCGAGGGGGCCGGGCACATCCAGTCGCTGATCCTCGGGTCGATGCTGTTCGTCGCCGCGGTGCAGCTCGCGGCGCTGGGGGTGATCGGCGACATCCTGGCCGGCAGTCGCGTGCTCCAGCAGCGGGTCCTCGAGCGCGTGCGACGGGTCGAGCTTCAGCTCGGGGTAGCGCCGTCCCACTACGAGCCGGGGGCCGACGCGGCGTTGATCGACGAGGTCGGCGGCGCCCGTGCGGCTCCCGCCGCCGGCCTCGAGGACGGGGGACGGCCCGACGCGACCACCGGCGCCGACGCCGGCCCGGCCACCGGGAAGACCGAGGAGCGCGAGGCGCTCGCGCGGTGAGCGTCGCCGAGCCCGTTCCCACGGGCAACACCTTCGACAAGTACGGCTCGACCAACCCGGTCGTGCGCCGGCTGATGGCGGGCTTCCGCTCGACGCTCGACGAGCTGTTCGGCCGCGCCGCGCCCGGCTCGGTGCTCGACGTCGGCTGCGGCGAGGGCGTGCTGACCCACGAGTGGGCCGAGCGACTGGGCGACGGGCGGGTCGTCGGCATCGACCTGGACGACCCGAAGCTGCGCGCCGAGTGGGCGCGGCGCTCGCGCCCGAACCTCGAGTACCGGCCGGCCGACGCGACGGCCCTCGACTTCGCCGACGGGGAGCTCGACCTCGCCGCGGCGATCGAGGTGCTCGAGCACGTGCCCGAACCCGAGGCCACCGTGGCCGAGATGGCGCGCGTGGCGCGCCGCCATTTGCTCGTCTCGGTGCCGCGCGAGCCGCTGTGGCGTGCACTGAACGTGGCCCGTGGCGCCTACGTACGCTCGCTCGGCAACACCCCGGGGCACGTCAACCACTGGTCGAAGCGGGGGTTCGTCTCGCTGCTCGCGCGCCACGGGACGGTCGAGCAGGCGCGCTCGCCGTTTCCGTGGACGATGCTGCTTGTCCGCGTCGACTGACGCGAGCGCGCGCTCCGCGCCACGCTCGTCCGGCTACGGTCGCGGCGCCGGGGTCCTCTCGGTGGGGATCGGCGTCACCGGCCTGGTCACCTACGCCTACTTCTCGCTCTCGAGCTACGCGCTGAGTGCCACCGAGTACGGCGCGATCACGCTGCTGTGGTCGGCGGTGTTCGTCACCGTGTCGGTGCTCTACCGCCCGGTCGAGCAGCTTCTCTCACGGACGATCGCCGACCGCGACGCGCGCGGGCAGTCGGGGACCGGGCACCTGCGCGTCGCCGCGACGATCCAGCTCGCACTCGGTTTGGCCTTTGCGGGGGTGGCGCTCGCGCTGCGCGGCCCGATCGAGGACGATCTACTCGGCGGCTCGGCGACGCTCTACTGGGTCCTGGTCGTCGCCGTGCTCGCCTACGCGGCGAGCTACTTCGCGCGCGGTTTCCTGGCCGGGCACCGCCGGTTCGGCCTGTACGGCGGGCTGGTGCTCATGGAGTCGATCTCGCGCTGCCTGTTCCCGGTGGCGGTGGTGGTCGGGATCGCGTCGGGGCAGGCCGTGGCGGCGCTAGGAATCGCCGCGGCGCCGATCGTCTCGCTCGCGGTCGTGCCGTGGGCGCTCGGGCGGCGGCTCCGGTCGCGGGGGGACCCGACCGCACCCGGCGGCGCGGATCCGTCGGTCGCGCTCGAGGCCGCGGAAGCCGTCGAGCCTCGGGCCGAAGGCGGGCGGGCCGACACCGAGTTCACGCTCGCCCACGGCGGCGGATTCGCGGCGGCGGTGCTCGTGGTCATGGTCTGCGAGCAGACCTTCCTCAACGCCGGGCCGCTGCTCGTCAAGGCGACCGAGGGTGCTCGGGGCACGGCGCTAGCCGGCTTCGTGTTCAACGTGCTCCTCATCGCCCGCGCCCCGCTCCAGCTCTTCCAGGCTGTCCAGACCTCGATCCTTCCGCACCTCACGCGGCTGCGAGCGGGCGGCGAGGCCGACCCCTTCCGGCGCAGCATCAACCTCACGCTCCTCGCGATCGGCGCGTTCGCGGGGTTCGTGGCCCTCGTCATGCTCGCGCTCGGCCCCACGCTCATGGACCTGTTCTTCGGCGGGGAGGTCGACTACGCCCGCGGCGGCCTCGTGCTCGTCGCCGCCGGGATGGGGCTGTACCTCGCCGCCGCCACGCTCAACCAGGCGGCGCTCGCGCGGGGGCAGGCCCGGGCGGCCGCGGTGTGCTGGGCGGTTGCTGCGGTCGCGTTCGTCACATTCCTGCTCGCGTGGCGCGTCGAGGACCGCGTGCTGCAGGTCGAGGTGGGGTTCGTCGGGGCGGCGGCGCTGCTGTGTGTGTTGCTCGGTGGTCTTTACCGGGCCGGAGAGCGTTGATCCGCTGACCACGGCCGGTCCGCAATGATCACGCTCTTGCTCCATAGCGTGACCCCGCGGGCATGGCCGCGAGCTAGTGGACCACCAGCGAGCACGCCCTCCAGGACGTCGACTGCTACTGGAAGTGGCTCGAAATGGCCCTCCTGATTGGTGTCAAGCCCGAGCGGTAGCGGAACGGGGAGGATGTCCCGTCCGCCGTGGAACTTCGTGGCGGCGATCCTCGGTGAATTATCTCAGACGGGTGTAGCGGCGACCTCCGGCGCCGGGTTCGGGGAAGCCGTGATCGTGGGCTCTCGGACGACCTC
>JACCUC010000013.1 GCA_013812065.1 Thermoleophilaceae bacterium
GCGCTCAGCCGCGCGTCGTCGGGGCCGGCTTGGCCTCGGCACCGTCGAACGGATCGTCCGCGCCGCCGCCGTTTGAGCTCCCGTCGGGCTGCGGGCCAGCGCCGTTGCCGCCTCCGCCCGCCTCGGCGCTCACCTCGAGCGCCTCGCGCAGGATGCGTGCCTGCTCCGCCCTGTGAGCAGGCGGATAGCCCTCGCCCGGACTCGCCCGCAGCGGCCGGCCCACATACTGGTAGTGGACCCCCTCGTCGGCCAGGAGCCACAGCAGGCGCGACTCCATGACCGCCCGCGCCCCCATGTTGCGCGGCTCCTCCTGGGCCCAGACCACGGTCTCGAGCGAGGGGTAGCCGGCCATGAGCTCGCGGAGCTCCTTCTCGGCGAAGGGGTAGAGCAGCTCGACGCGAGCGATCGCCACGTGGCGGGCCTCGGGGCGCCCGGGATGGCCGGCGAGGTCGTAGTACAGCTTCCCGGAGCAGAGCACGAGCCGGGTCACCTGCTCGGGGTCGGCCGGTAGCTCCGGATCGGCGAGCACGGCCTCGAAGGAGCCGCTCGCGAGCTCATTCACGCTCGACGTCGCCTGGGGGTGGCGGAGCAGGCTCTTCGGGGTCATCACGACGAGCGGCCGCTGCTTGGAGACGAGGGCTTGGCGGCGCAGTAGGTGGAAGTACTGCGCGGGCGTCGTCGGGTTGGCCACGCGCAGGTTCCCCTCCGAGGAGAGCTGGATGAAGCGCTCGAGCCGCGCGCTCGAGTGCTCGGGCCCCGAGCCCTCGTAGCCGTGGGGGAGCAGGAGCGTGAGGCGCGTCGTCTGGCCCCACTTGGCGAGCCCCGAAGCGATGAACTGGTCGACGATCACCTGCGCCGAGTTGACGAAGTCGCCGAACTGGGCCTCCCAGAGCACGAGCGCCTCCGGCGCCTGGGCGCTGTAGCCGTACTCGAAGCCGAGGCACCCGGCCTCCGAGAGGGGGCTGTTATGGAGCTCGAAGGGCGCCGCCGCCTTGGCCAGGCGCATGATCGGCGTGTGCTCCTCGCCGGTCTTTGCGTCGTGGACCACGAGGTGGCGCTGGCTGAACGTGCCGCGCTCTGAGTCCTGGCCGGTCAGGCGGATCGGCACGCCCTGGCACAGCAGGCTCGCAAAGGCGAGCTCCTCGGCCTGCGCCCAGTCGATCCCGCCCTCGGCCCCGAGTGCCCTGCGCCGGCGCTCGAACTGGGGCCTGAGCTTGCGGTGGACCTCGAAGCCCTCGGGCACCTTGAGCAGCTGCCCGTTGAGCCAACGCAGGCTGTCCTCTCCGAGCGAGGTCTTCGGCTCGGCGCTCGGCCCCCGGTCGAGCTCGAACTCGCCGGTGTCGTCCTCCTCGCGAGCCATGTCCTCCTTGAGCTCGGCGTGCGCGTCGGCGAGGCGGCTCTGGGCCTCCTGGGAGATCTGCTCGACCTCCTCGTCGGTGACGACGCCCTCGTCGGCGAGGTGGTCGGCGTACAACGACCGCACCGGCGGGTGCTCCCTGATGCGGGCGTACATGCGCGGCTGGGTGTATGCGGGCTCGTCGGTCTCGTTGTGGCCGAAGCGGCGGTAGCCGATCAGGTCGATCAGCGCGTTGCGATGGAAGCGCTCGCGGTAGGCCATGGCGAGCCGGACCGCGGCGATGCAGGCCTCGACGTCGTCGGCGTTGACGTGGATGATCGGGACGTCGAAGCCCTTGGCGAGGTCGGAGGCATACCGAGTCGAGCGTGCGTCTGAGGGGTCGGTGGTGAAGCCGAGCTGGTTGTTGGTGATGATGTGGATCGTGCCGCCGGTCGAGTAGCCGCGCAGGCTCTGGAGGTTGAGCGTCTCGGCGACGACGCCCTGGGCGGGGAAGGCGGCATCGCCGTGCACGAGCACTGGCAGGACGAGCGTAGGGTCGTGATGGAGCTCGCGCCCCTTTCGGCTTGACTGGTCCGCGCGGGCGCGGCCCTCGACCACCGGATCGACGTACTCGAGGTGGCTCGGATTGGGGGAGAGGCTTACGGTGATCCCGCGGCCGTCGCGCGTGCGATAGGTGCCGGCGGCGCCGTGGTGGTACTTGACGTCACCGGTGCCGCCCTCGGGCATCGCGATCTCCGCCTCGAGCGACTGCTCGCCCTCGAACTCGACGAAGATTGACTCGTACGGCCTCCCGACGGTGTGGCAGAGGACGTTGAGCCGCCCGCGGTGCGCCATCCCGATCAGGACCTCGCGCGCACCGGCCCCCGACGCGAGCTCGATCGTCTCGTCGAGCATGGGCACGAGCATGTCGAGGCCCTCGATCGAGAACTGCTTGCGCCCGAGGAACGCCTTGTGCAGGAAGTTCTCGAGCGCCTCGACCTGGGTCAGGCGCTCGAGCAGCCGGCGCTTCTCCTCGACTGAGAGTCGCTTGCGGTGCTCGCCCGACTCGACGGTCTGGCGCAGCCACACGCGCTCCTGGTGGTTCGAGATGTGCTCGAACTCGTAGGCGAGCGTTCCGCAGTAGATGTCCTGAAGGTGGGGCAGGGCCTCGCCGAAGGTCTCCCCGGGCACGGCGACGCGCAGCACCGACGCCGGGATGGCGCGCATGAGCTCGGGAGTGAGGTGGACGTTGCGCGGATCGAGCGCCGGGTCGCCCTCGGGGGCCGAGCCGAGCGGGTCGAGGTTCGCCCACAGGTGCCCGTGCATGCGGTGGGCCTTGACGACCGAGGTCGCGGCCTGGACGGCTTGGAGCATGGCCTCGTCCGGCTGCTCGCTGGCCCCGGGGGTGACCGGCGACGTGACGGGCTCCGCGGCGGTAACCGGGCCGGCGCCGTCCACCTGCTCGGGCTCCTCCTGCCCCGCCGCGACGCCGAGCGCCGCGAAGACCGCCTCGTAGAAGCCGTCCTCACCCGACAGCAGCTCATCGATGCGCTTGAGAAATGCGCCGGACTGAGCGCCCTGGATCACGCGGTGGTCGTAGGTGCTCGTCACCGTCATCGTCTTCGAGATCCCGAGCTCGCCGAGCTGCTCGGGATCGACGCGCTTGAAGCCGGCCGGGTAGGCGATCGCTCCGGTGGCGACGATCGTGCCCTGGCCGGGCATGAGCCGGGGCACCGAGGCGACCGTCCCGATCCCGCCGGGGTTGGTCAGCGTGAGGTTCGCGCCCGAGTAGGCCTCGGGCGCAAGCGTGCCGTCGCGAGCGCCGGCCACGAGCTCGTCGTAGCGGCTGACGAAGTCGGCGACGCTCAGCTCGCTCGCATCGTGGACGACCGGGGTGACGAGCGAGCGCGAGCCGTCGCGGCGCTCGACGTCGACGGCGAGCCCGAGGTTGAGCCCGGGTGGCTCGACCACCTGCGGCTTGCCGTCGGACTCGGCGTAGGCGTGGGCCATCACCGGCATCTCGCGGGCGGCCACGACGATCGCCCAGGCGATCAGATGGGTGAACGAGACGCGCCGGCCGCCGGCTTTGAGCTCGCGACGGCGGGCGTCGAGCACGTCCACCGACAGCGTGCGGAAGCTCGTGGCCGTGGGGATCGACCGGCTCTCGTTCATGTAGCGGGCGAGCGTGCCGGCGGGGCCGCGGAGGGACCGCCGGGTCGGCTCGGGACGGGCGGCCGGGGTGGCCGGGGGCGGGGCGGCCTCGGCGGCGCCCTGCTCGGGTGGGGCCTCGAC
>JACCUC010000025.1 GCA_013812065.1 Thermoleophilaceae bacterium
GGCCAGGGGTCGCCGGCCGGCGCGCTCGAGCGACCGGCGCACTGCGCGCGGGGGGCGCAGCGCGATCAGGGCGAGCACCCCGCCGGAGACGACCATGCCGCCGACCCCGAGCGCCCGCTGTGGCCCGCGAAAGGCGCGGGCGCGCTCGATCTCATTCGCGCTGAAGTAGGCTTGCGGGTCGACGGCGGCCGGCTCGATCAGGCCGGATCGGGGACGGAGGGCGACGGTGGCGACGGTGGCCGCGACGATCGTGGCGACGACCGCGAACGGCAGGCGCAGGCGATTTCTCCCCATCCCGACGACACTCTAGAAGGCAGCCGGCCGGCCCCGACCCGAGTGGCCCTCGTCTCCGATGTGCACGCGAACCTGCCCGCCTTCAAGGCCGTTTTCGCCGACGTCGACCGCACCGGCGTCGAGGAGACATGGTGCCTCGGCGACCTCGTGGGCTACGGCGCCCAGCCCGACGCCTGCGTCGCCCTCGCCGCCGAGCGATGCCGTGTCTGCCTGACCGGGAACCACGACCTCGCGGTGCTCGGAGAGCTCGACATTCGCGACTTCTCGGGCCTCGCCGCCGCCGGAGTGGAGTGGACCCGCGGACAAATCGGCGACGAGAGCCTCGACTACCTGGCCGGGCTCGAGCCGATGGACACCTCGCGCGCGATCGGCCTCTACCACGCGAGTCCGCGCGACCCGGTATGGGAGTACGTGCTCTCCACCCCGCAGGCCGAGAGCTGTTTCGAGACCATGGACCCCCGCATCGGGGCGATCGGCCACTCGCACGTCGCGCTCTGCTTCTGGCAGGAGGACGGGGGCCCGGCCAGCGGGCGCCAGGCCCCCGACGGGTCGGAGGCCGAGCTCGGGCAGGGGCGATGGCTGATCAATCCGGGCGGGGTCGGACAGCCGCGAGACGGCGATCCGCGGGCCGCGTGGCTCCTGCTCGACCTCGAGCGGATGACGGCGACCTGGCGACGCGTCGAGTACCCGATCGACGAGGCGGCCCACGCCATCCGTGCCGCCGGTCTTCCCGCGGCGCTCTCCGATCGGCTCTTCAGGGGTCAGTGATCTACTCTCGCTACATGCGTCCCTTCCCTCGGCCGCGCCGGAGCGGCGGCGTCGTCGCGGTCTCCGTGGCGGTCGCAGCACTCGCCGTGCTCGCCGGTTGTGGCCAGGCGGAGGGCCAGCCGATTCCCGCGCGCTCGGCGCAGAAGATCGTCAAGCGCCTCGACGAGGTCCAGCGCCGGATCGACGCCCAGAACGCCTGCGACGACATCCGCGAGGATTCGCTGCCCGCGCTCGAGCGTGAGATCGGGAGGCTGCCGAAGCGGACCGACGAGGATGTGCGCACGACGCTCGAGGACGGGCTCGGCCGCCTCACCGAGCTGGTCGAGGCCGAGTGCGAGGAGCCGCCCGCGCCGGAGCGCGAGCCCGAGCCCGAGCCGGTGCCCGAGCCGGACCCGGTGCCCGAGGTTCCGACCACGCCTGAGCCCGATCCCGAGCCCACCTACCCCGACACTCCCCAGATCCCCGACGGCGGCAGCGACGGGGACGGGGGTAACGACGGCGGCGGTGGAGACGACGGCGGGGGCGGCAACGATGACGGGCGCGGGGGCGGGGGCGGCAGCAGTGGCGGCGGCGGGAGCGGACGTGGCGATGAGGGCGACGGGGACACCGGCAGGGGCGCCGGCCTCGCCCCCGGCGACGGCTCGCCGGGCGTCGACTCGGATGCCGCCGCGGAGGGAGCAGTCGCCCGCCCGGTCACGCGCGGGGGCGGCGCGGCGTGAGCACCCCCACCGAGGTCGCCAGCCGCTATCGCCTCGAGCGCCGGCTCGGCGCCGGCGGCATGTCGACGGTCTTCCTCGGCCTCGACTCAGTGCTCGAGCGCCGCGTCGCCGTCAAGCTGCTGGCCGAGCACCTGGCCGAGGACGAGACCTTCGTCGCCCGCTTTCGCCGCGAGGCCCTGGCCGCTGCGCGGCTCCAGCACCCGAACGTCGTTCAGGTCTACGACTCCGGCCGCGACGCCGACTCGGGCCGCCACTACATCGTCATGGAGTACGTCGACGGCCCGTCCTGTGCCGACCTGCTGCGCGACCGCGGCGCGCTCTCGGTCGAGACGACCGTGTCCTACCTGCGCGACGCCTGCCGCGGGCTCGACTACGCCCACCGCGCCGGCGTCGTCCATCGCGACGTGAAGCCCGGCAACCTGCTCGTGGCCGAGGAGTCCGACACGGTCAAGCTCGCCGACTTCGGCATCGCCAAGGCGGCCGAGCAGTCGCGGGTGACCCAGATCGGCTCGGTGCTCGGGACGGCCGCCTACCTCTCTCCCGAGCAGGCCCGCGGCGAGGATGCCGGCCCCGCCTCCGACATCTACTCGCTCGGGGTGTGCGGGTACCAGTTCCTCACGGGGCGGCTTCCGTTCGAGTACTCGTCGCTGACCGAGCTAGCGCTGAAGCAGCAGGAGGCCGAGGTCGACCCGGTCGTCGACCTGCGGCCCGAGGTGCCGCGTGAGCTCGACCTGGCCCTGCGCGCGTGCCTCGCCCGTTACGCGAGCTCCCGTTACAGCTCCGCGCTCGAGGCCGCCGATGCGCTCGAGGCCGGCCTCCACGGTGAGCTGACCGACGCGACTCAGGCGCTCGCGACCGGCGCGACGCGCGTGGCCGACGACGGCGCCGGGGCCGACGCGACCGTGCCGCTCACGGCGTCTCGGACTCAGGCCACCCGCGCCGTGCGGACCGACGAGGCCCCGCGCCGTGCGCCTCCACCGCGACGGAACGCCGCACCGGCGCCCACCCGTGCGCCCCAG
>JACCUC010000034.1 GCA_013812065.1 Thermoleophilaceae bacterium
CGGCACGACCGTGCCGGGCCGGCTGCTGCTGCGCCTCGACCGTCGGGCGATCGCCGCGCTCGCGCCGCGCCTCGGCGCCGGCTCGGTCGTGATCTCGGCCACCAACGGCAAGACGACTACCGCGGCCATGCTCGCGGGCGTCCTCGAACGGGAGGGCGTCCGGATCGTCCACAACCGCACCGGCTCGAACATGAGCTGGGGCGTGGCCACCGCCATGCTCGACACCCGCCCGGGGGGCAAGGAGCTCGGCCTCTTCGAGGTCGACGAGGCCTGGCTGCCGGCCGTGGCGCGCGACCTGCGTCCGCGGATCTTCCTGCTCTCGAACCTCTTCCGCGACCAGCTCGACCGCTACGGCGAGCTCGCCGTCCTCGCCGAGCGCTGGCGCGAGATGGCCGGCGAGCACTCAGAGACCACCCGATTCGTCCTCAACGCCGACGACCCGCTCGTGGCCGACCTCGGACGTGGGCAGCCGCGAGTCGCCTACTTCGGCGTCGAGGATGACTCGCTGGCACTTGCCGAGCTCCAGCACGCCGCCGACTCCAAGCGCTGCGGGCGCTGCGGGCATGCCTACGCCTACGAGGCCGTCTACCTCGCCCACCTCGGCCGCTACTCCTGCCCCAGCTGCGGGCAACGGCGCCCCGAGCCGGAGGTCGTGGCCGAGCGCGTGGTCCTGCGCGGGATGGCGGGCTCGGATCTGCGCATCCGGACGCCGAGCGAGACGGTCGACCTGCGGCTGCCGCTACCAGGCCTCTACAACGTCTACAACGCGCTGGCCGCCGCGGCGGCCGCGCTCGCCCTCGGCACGCCGCTCGCCGAGGTCGCGGCCGGCCTCGAGGGCACTCGGGCGGCGTTCGGGCGCGTCGAGACGCTCCAGGTGAGCGGCCGGGCGGTGTCGATCATGCTCGTCAAGAACCCGGCCGGGGCAAACGAGGTCCTGCGGACGCTCGCCCTCGAGGACGGTGAGCTCGACCTCTGGATCGCACTGAACGATCACACCGCCGACGGCCGCGACGTCTCGTGGGTGTGGGACGCCGACTTCGAGGGGGTGGCCGACCGCATCGCCCGGGTTACCTGCTCGGGCACGCGCGCCGAGGAGATGGCGCTGCGTATGAAGTACGCCGGCGTCGAGGCGCCGATCGTCGTCGAGCGCGACCTCGAGCGCTCGCTCGACGGCGCCGTGGCCGCCGGGGACGGACGCCCCCTGTACGCGCTTCCCACCTACACCGCCCTGCTCGAGCTGCGCGACCTCCTCGCGGACCGGGGTGTCGCGCCGCGGTGGTCGGCCTGACCTTCTAACGACTCCCCCCACCGGCCACGACGAGCTCGGGCGCAAGCCCCACGAGCGCCGCCACCGGCAGTCCCACCACGTTCCAGAAGTCGCCCTCGATCGCCTCGACGAGCGCCGCCCCCCGGCCCTGGATCGCATAGCCCCCGGCCCGCTCGCGCCACTCCCCGGTGGCGAGGTACCACTCGATCTCCACCGTAGATAGCGTGCGAAAGCGCACGAGCGTTCGAGCCGAGCGCACCGCGACCTCGCCGCCCGCGCGCAGCGCGATCCCGCTCCAGACCTCGTGCTCGCGCCCCGACAGGGCGCCCAGGGTTTGCGCCGCCGCGCCGCCGTCGAGCGGCTTGCCGTAGCTGCGGCCGTCGAGGACGACGGTGGTGTCGACCCCGAGCACGCGCGTCCCCTCGACCGCCTCGGCCTTGCGCCGGGCGTTCTCGAGCACGAGTCGCTCGGGCGCGCCCTCGCTCAGCTCCTCGACCCCCGGAGCGACGGCGCGGAACGCGACTCCGAGCTGCTCGAGGATCGCCCGCCGCTGGGGAGAGCGCGAGGCGAGCACGAGCGGCGCGGCGGTCAAGGACCGAGGATCAGGTCGAGCAGTCCCCCGCCGCCCCGGCTCCGGGACCCGCCGGCGGCCGGACTGCCCTCCGAGGGCTGGACGAGCACCCATCCGTCGCCCTTGAGCTCCATCTGAACCGACTCGCCGGAGCCGAGGCCGATCAGGGTGCGCGCCTGGAAGTCGGTCTTGAACGCGGTCTCGAGAGCGCCGCTCCAGGCCACCGCCGCCTGGGGGTCGGCGTAGGTCGGCGCGTCGGCGGGGCGCAGGAGCACCGGTTGGCCCTCGGAGACGAGCGCGACCCATCCGGTGCCCGCCAGGTGGGTGTTGAAGAGGCCGCCTGCCACCTTGCCCGCGAGACCGCGCCGGACCCGGCGGATGTCCCACTCGATCCCCTCTTCGAAGGCGAGCAGGTGCCGCGAGTTGCAGGTCACCTGCTCGTCCTCGAGGCGGAGCCGGTAGACCTGCCGGGCGAGGTGGGCGAGGAAGACATCGCCCGTGCCCGAGACCTTCATCAGGCGGCCGCCCTCGGTGGTCAGCGCTCGCTTGAAGAGGCGCTTGAGCCCCGGCCGCGAGCGTTCGAAGGTCACCTCGCCCTGGTAGGCGACCATCGAGCCGAGCCGAGCCTGCAGCGTCCCGCCCGCGAGCGACGCCCTCAGCAGCCACGGGTTCTCCACGACGAACGCCCCGGCGGCCTCGGCGCCCGATGGCGCGCCGGCTTTGCCCAGAGCCTCGAGGTCGCCGGCCACGGCCCTACTCGAGCTCGGGGAAGAACAGTCCGATCTCCCGCCGTCCCGACTCCGCCGAGTCGGAGCCGTGGACGAGGTTCGTCTGGACCTCGAGCCCGTACTCGCCGCGCAGCGAGCCGGCGTGGGCCTCGAGGGGGTCGGTGGCGCCGATGACCTGACGAGCCGCGGTGACGGCCGACAGGCCCTCGAGCACCATGGCCACGAGCGGGCCGCTCGTGATGAACTCGACGAGCTCCGAGAAGAAGGGCTTCTCGCGGTGCTCCTCGTAGTGGCGCTCGGCGAGGTCGCGCTCGACCCGCATCAGCTTGACGGCGACGATTCCGAGGCCCTTGCGCTCGAAGCGGGCGACGATCTCGCCGGTCAGCCGCCGCGCGAAGGCATCGGGCTTTACGAGGATGAGCGTGCGCTCCATGCGGACTCCTTGCAGAGGGTCGGCAGCGGAGCGTCAGCCCGCCCGCGCTCCCTCGCCGGCGGGCGATTCACCGCCTGCCGAGGCTCGCTCGGCGGCCGCGGCCGGTCGCGAAC
>JACCUC010000042.1 GCA_013812065.1 Thermoleophilaceae bacterium
CGGTCGCCGCGGGCGATGGTCCGGCGTCGGGCAGCACTACGACCGCACCCTCCTCGTAGGCGCTACCGCCGTCGTCGTAGAAGCTGGCGAAGATGTGGTTGAAGACGATCTCGGCCTTGCGCTCCCAGGTTGATGGCTCGTAGGCGTCAGGAAGCTCCTCGAGGATGTCCTTGACCAGCCCGCGCGCCGCCTCGCGGGTCTGGGCGCGCTTGCGCCAGTCGAGCACGAGCCGCTCCTCGATGTGGTCCATCAGCTTGCGCGCCACCGCCTTGACCTCTTCGCGCTGCTCGGCGCTGAGCACCGGGTCGGGCTGGGTGAGCAGGTCGAACACCGCCAGCTCGGGCTCGGACAGCCCCTCTCGCACGGTGCGTTGCTCCTCCTCTGAGAGCTGCTGCGAGAGCGCCTGCAACCGGCGCAGCATCTCGTCGACGTTGAGGCTGCCGGCGTTGTAGGCGTCGATCAGCGCTCGCAGCCGCTCGACGAGTGTCAGCCTCGTCGGGTTGCGCCGTGCGGCACCTTGGACTCGCTCGGTCAGCTCGGCGGCGAGGCGCTTGGCCGAGGAGCGCTTCTTGCCGGCCAGCCGGGCCGCGAGCGCCTCGAAGTCGATCGCGTTGAGGTCGATCAGCGTCTCGGCGTCAGCTCCGTCGGCGGCCGCCCGGATCACGTACTCCTCGGCGCCCACCGAGCGATCGAGGAGCTCTCGCACTGCCCCTGCCACACCCGACAAGTCAGGTGGCTCGTCCAGCGAGCGAATTCGCTCGGCGAGGTTGCGCACCACGCCGACCACGCGTACGTAGGAGCTCGCCGCAGGGTCGGGCAGGATCGCCGCGAACAGACGGCGGACCCGATCCGAGCGCTCGAGGTAGCCCCGTCGCGTCACGTCCTCGACCAGCAGCGCCTCCATCGAAGCATCGCGCAGCGCGATGAACTCGAACCCGTCGGCACGCGCGAGAGCTTCCAGGTCGACGTCCCAGCGCTCCGAGTACTCGACCAGCTCGGCGATCTCCTCCTCGAGCTCGGCGACGAGGGCGGATTTGTCGCGGATGATGTCGCTGCCGTCCGTCCCGTCCGGCCCCGAGGCGTAGACCGCGAGCGCCGCCTCGAGGTGGCGGAAGACGCCAACGTAGTCGACGATCAGGCCGTTCTCCTTCTCGGGGAACACGCGGTTGGCACGGGCGATGGTCTGCATCAGCGTGTGGCCGCGCATCGGGCGGTCGAGGTAGATCGTCGAGCATGAAGGCACGTCGAAGCCTGTCATCCACATCGCGACGACGAAGACCAGGCGAAAGCGATCCTCGGGGTCCTTGAACCGCTCGTCGAGGTCCTCCTCGTTCATCCGCCGGCGGTGCGGGGTGATGTCGAGCCCGTCCTCGGCCAGGTCGGCGATCTCGTTCTGCGACTGCGAGAGCACCACGGCTATGTCGGTCGCGCGCATGAAGGCGATCTGCTCGTTGAGCCCAACCCGCTCGAGCTCCGGCAGCCGCGCGGCCCGGTCCTCCAACTCGAGGAGGTGGGTCTGCCATTCCTCGGCGGCCAGGTCGTGCATCCGAACCGCCGTGGCCTTGTCGATCGCCACGAACATCGCCTTGCCGAGGAAGCCGCGACCGACGAAGTGGCGGACGAGGTCGGCGGCGATCCGACGCAGGCGCTCCGGGCGGGTGATTAGCTGGTACTCGGTGGCGAAGCGGCGGGAGAGCGCCTTCTCCTGCGAGTCGTCGAGCTCGGCCTGCTCGAGGATGTCGGTCAGCTCCTCGTCGAAGCGCTCGTTGACGATCTGGAGCTCGGGGATGCGGTTCTCGTAGAAGAGCGGGACGGTCGCGCCGTCCTCGATCGACTCGCGGAAGTTGTAGGTCGAGACGTAGTCGCCGAAGACCTCACGCGTGCGCTCGGCCTCGCCCTTGATCAGCGGCGTACCGGTGAAGCCCAGGAAGCCGGCGTTCGGCAGCGCGCGGCGCATGTTCAGCGCGAGCGCCGAGTACTGGCTGCGGTGCGCCTCGTCGGTGATGACGATCACGTCGTCGCGCTCCGAGCAGACGGGCATCTCGTGGCCGCGCTCCGGGCGGAACTTGTGGATCAGCGTGAAGACGTAGCGGTGCCCCTCGCCGAGCAGCCGGCGCAGGTGCTCGGAGGAGGTGGCCTGGAGATGCCCCTCCACCGCACCGGCGTCCTTGAACTCCTCGTAGAGCTGGTCGTCGAGCTCGGCGCGATCGGTGACCATCACGAACGTCCAGTTGCCCGGCTCGCGGCGGAGCACCTTCTGGGTGAAGAAGAGCATCGAGAGGCTCTTGCCGGAGCCCTGGGTGTGCCAGAAGACGCCGAGGCGCCCGTCGCGCGTGCGCTCGGCGGTCAGCTCGCGCATGGCCGCGTTCACGCCGAGCACCTGATGGTTTGCGGCGAGCATCTTGGTCAACCCGCCCGGGCGCTCGAGGTAGGCGACGAAGCTCTCGGCCACGTCGAGCAGCCGCGCCGGCTCGCACAGCCCGTGGATCGCCGTCTCGAGCGAGACGAGGCCGGGCTCCGACTCGTCGTCGACCCGCTTCCAGTCGCCGAAGCGCTCCCACGGCGCGAATGTGGAGCCGACCTTGGTCTCCGAGCCGTTCGAGAGGAGCACGAGCGCGTTCGGGACGAAGAGCTGGGGGATCGCGTCGCGGTAGTCGCGCAGGTTGTTCCGGTAGGCGTGCTCGACGGACTTGTGCGAGGCCTTCAGCTCGAGCAGCACGAGCGGGATGCCGTTGACGAAGCAGACGATGTCGGTGCGCCGGGTGTGAAGCGGCCCGACGCCCCAGAGCTGGCTGACGGCGAGGAAGTCGTTGTTGGTGAGGAGGCGCCAGTCGAGGAAGGCGACCGTCTCGGTTAGGCGCGATCCCTCCTCATCGGTGACGGTGACCTTGGCGCCGTCGCGCAGCAGCTGCCAGACCTCGTGGTTGGCGCGCGTGGGGTCCATCGCCGAGCGGTCGCGCGTGAGCTCTTCGAGGGCGGCGTCGAGCGCGGCTGGGGTTAGGTCCGGGTTCAGCTCGGCGAGCTTCGGCCGGAGGCGGTGGTGGAGCACGACCTGGGACTGGTCGTCGCGACCGAGTCCGCCGTGTTGGACGTGATCGGCGCCGAACTGCTCGGTGTAGCCGTCGGCGACCTCGTAGCCGAGCTGCTCGAGCATGGCGAGCGTGGGCTTCTCGACGAGGCCCGCCTCGGAGAAGTCCTTCGGGCTCACGCGGCTTCGGGCACGAGAAGGTCGCCGAGGTCGACGTCCGAGATGTCGAGGCGGCCGGTGACGAGGCGCGGGAGGAGGAGGTCGCGGCCTCGTGCCAGCGCGCGATTCTGCTCTACGAGGGCGTTGGCAAGCCGAAGGCTCGGCGCGGCCACCGGATCGAAAGCACCCAAGATCGAAGCGCTCGGCACGACGATCGGCGCCTGTTCGAAGTCGATGGGGCGAACCGCCGGAACCGGTCGCCCGACTCACCAAGTACTCGGTGAACGCCGGGTGAGATACGTGTAGGAAGAGAAAGCTCGCCGGAACGCTCTCGGGGCTCATGGCCGCGAGGCCCGTGGAAGCAACGAGGTCGGGAGGAGGATCGTGAACAAGGCCGTGCGCCCGTCGGTTCGGCCGAACGGTCGCAAAAAGCACGTCGCCGTCGCGGAGACTCCTCCGAGCGCGACCCGGGGCCCGGGCCGCCTCGATGACCGTCGGCTCATTCAGCCGACCGACGCCGACGCTCGAGATGTCGAGGTACCGGAGAGGATCAGGGAGATCGATCGCGCGAAAGATCCGCTTGTTCAGGCTGGCCACGTCGCCCAGGCGGCGTACCGCCCATCGCTCTGGAATTGACCCGAGCTCGGAGTCCATGAACTCGGCCTCCATGTGCCCCGGGAAGCGAAAGCGCACGAACCACTCGCGGTACAACGACCGAGCGAGATCCTCGAGCAGCTCGATCCGCCGCTCGTTGATCTCGATCAGCTCGTCGAAGGCAGAGAGGATCGCGGCAACCCGTTGCTGGGTGGCCAAAGGCGGCAGTAGCAGACTCATCCGTCGCTGGTCGCGAAGGTTGATGTAGTCAGCCATATCGGTGGCACTCTTGGTCGCGAACGCTTGCTCAGCAAACGCGGGAGACCGGAGCCAGTAGCTGAGGAAGTGAGGATCAAGGCGTGACGGGTCTCGGACGCGCCAGAACGAGATCTGCGGCGAGTAAACGAACCGGCGGGTGGTGGATGACACCCGAGCGACGCGCCCCACCGTGCCCTTCATCGTGATGAGCGAGTCATTCGTTTGACTCACCTTGGGCTCATAGTGCTCCACCCGGCTAAGCGGAAGCTCATCCCGTACGTCGGTGCGGATCCGACTCGTGATGTCGCCCACTCTGATGAACGGAAGACCTCCACCGTCGACGAACTCGGAGTTTTTCGCGCGGTACCCATCCCCGATGAGCAGAGCCTTCTCGCGGATGAGCGCGGCGGTGGTCGTCGCCTCCCACCGCTGAGGCACTGGATCAGTCATCCGTCACCGCCGCCATCAACTCCCGTGCAACGTACCGTCGCTGCCCACGAATACCGCTCTTTCCCTCGCTTAGCACCCCGCGCTCCCCGAGCTGGCGCAGCAGGCGGACCGCCGTCGGACGGCTGACGCCGAGCCGCTCCTCAACGAGCCGCGTGGTGACCAGCGGGTTCTCGCACACGAGATCGACCAACGCCAAGCCGTTCGCGGTTCCCATCGTCGCCGCCATCCGCCGGTAACACTCGCGCAGCTCGACGATCCTCTCGGCGCGCGAGACGGCATCGCTCGCCTGGGTCTCGACTGCGGTGAGGAACAGCTCGAGCCACGGCACGGCGTCGCCGGTGGCTCGGACCGACTTCGAGCGAGTCGTAGCCCGCGCCGGCGATCGCGCTCGAGGTGCAGCAGCGCCGCGGGAAGGCGGCCGCTGTCTCTAACGGAAAGCGCGAGATGAGTTAGAGACACGCCTCGACCCTTACGGCGACGGGGATGTCCAAGTAGATGAGAGTCCACCGCCCGTCGGACTTCTCACAGCAGCTTGAGGAACTCTTCACGGTCGATGCCGGAAGCTTCGACGATCTGACCAAGGGTCCCCCTGGCCAGATCCTTGCCGTGAAGCGGCACGACGACGCGATGCGTGTATTCGGGATGCCTGAAGACGTGGTGGCTTCCCTTCACACGATCGAGGCGCCAGCCGCAGCGCTCCAGCGCGCGAATCGCCTTCCGCGGCGCCACGGCCGGAAGGCGTGACGTCACGCGCCGACTGTTACTCGCTCGATCTCGATGGGCCCGGGAATCGGATCGCCATGGGCCTCCAAGGACTCGAGATATACCTCGATCGCCTCCCGGATCATCGCGAGCGCCTGGTCACGTGTCTCGCCCTGGCTGGCGCAACCCGGCAGGGCGGGCACCGCGACGCTGTAGCCGCCTTGCTCCTCCGGCGTCAGCACAACCTCGTACTCACGTGGCGCAGGCATGCGACGAAGTCTACGCGCGCCGCGCTCATCTTTGAAGCAACTGGGTGAGCACCTTGTCGACGCCCGCCTCCAGAGTCGTCGCGCGCGCCCCGAGCTCCCGCAACTCCACCTGGGCCGCGGCGAGCTTCTCCTCGAACACCTCGTCCTCGAGATCCTCGACCTCGGTGCCGACGTAACGGCCCGGGTTCAGGCTCCACCCCTGCGCCTCGATCTCCTCGATCGTCGCGACCTTGCAGAGGCCCGTCACGTCGCTGTACGCAGCGTCGGGGAAACGCTGCTCGAAGAGCGCGGCCGGTCCGGATGCGAGCTCCGGCTCCTCCCGCCTATACAGCCGCACGACGTTGGCCAGAAACTCGAGCTGCTCCTCGGTGAAGTCGCGGTGCGCGCGGTCGATCTGGCGGAAGGTCTGCCGGGCGTCGATGAACAGCACGCGGTCGGCGCGGTCGGTCTCGCGCTTGCCGCGATCGAGGAACCACAGCGTCACCGGCAGGGTCACCGTGTAGAAGAAGTTCGGGCCGACGGCAACCATCACGTCGACGAGCCGGTCCTCGATCAGCCTGCGGCGGATATCAGCCTCGCTGTGCCGCGCGTCCGAGGAGGAGTTGGCCATGACGAACCCGGCCCGCCCCGTCTCGTTGAGCGACGCCGCGAAGAGCTGGATCCACAGGTAGTTGCCGTTGTCGGCGCGGGGCAGATCGGGAAACCGCGGATCGTCCTCGAGCTTCGCCTTGTCGATGCGGTCGACGTTGAACGGCGGGTTGGCCATCACGAAGTCGAAGCGGCCGACGCTCTCGTGCAGGTCCTCGTAGTAGCTGTTGCCCTCGCGGATCTCGCCCGAGAGTCCATGGACGGCGAGGTTCATCTTCGCCAGGCGCACGGTCTCCCCGGTCTTCTCCTGGCCGTAGATCGAGAGCTCCTCGCCGGGCGAGTGGCGATGGCGCTCGACGAACCGCGCGGACTGCACGAACATGCCGCCCGAGCCGCACGCAGGGTCGAAGATCCGCCCGTGGAACGGCTCGAGCATCTCCACGATCAGCCGCACGATCGACATCGGCGTGAAGAACTCGCCCGCGCCTGCGCCCTCGGCCATTGCGAACTTCCCGAGGAAGTACTCGTAGATGAGTCCGAAGGCGTCGCCCTCGAGGTTTTTCGTGGAGCTGTTGATGTGGCGCAGGAGCGAGGCGATCGTGGAGTTGTCGATCGCCGTGTAGGTGCGGGGCAGCACGCCGGCAAGGTCCGGGTTGTGCTCCTCGACCGACCGCATCGCCTCGTTGACGGCCCGCCCGAGGTCCGAGCCCTCGGGAAGATCGAGCAGGTAGCCGAATCGCGCCGCACCGGTGAGGTAGATCACGCCCTGAGCCTGGTAGTCCGAGGGGCCGACCTTGCGGCGCGCGGATTCCTTGGCCTCGACGCGCTCGCGCGCCGCCTCGAACCTGGCGTCGGCGAAGCGAAGGAAGATCAGCCCGAGGACAGGGGTGCCGTACTCCGAGGCCTTGAGGCCGGAGTTCGCGCGCAGATCGTCGGCGGCGTCCCAGAGGCGAGTCTCGAGCTCTGAGAGGTCAGGCTGCATGCCTGGCCGTTCGGCGGGTCTTAGCCGCCGGCCATGGCCGGCAGGATCACGAGCGTGTCGCGCTCGCTCACCGGCGTGTCCAGCCCGTCGAGCACCCGCACGTCCTCATCGTTCAGATAGACGTTGACGTAGCGGTTGAGCGACCCGTCCTCGCCGAAGAGCTGGCGCTGGGTGTCGGGGTGCTGCTCGGCCAGCGAGCGCAGCACCTCGCCGACGTTGACTCCCTCGGCGGCGACCTCGCGCTCTCCGCCCGTGGACGGGCGCAGGACGGGTGGAATCTTGACCGTGCTCATGAAGGGTCGGGAGACTATCGCGGTGGTTCGGGCGCGGCGAAAAGCCTTGCCTGCCCGCCACCGAGGGGGTACTCGTGAGCGTGGTCGCTCGCTTCGGGGTAAGATTCGCGGCCCGCCATCGGAGCCGAGATGACCGAGAGATCGCTACCCGCTCGAACCTTCGACTGGGTCTTCGGCGTCCTCATGCGCCCTCGGATCCGCCGCCTGCGCCGGTGGGCATTCCTCGTCACCGTTCCCGCCGGGCTGTTCGGGGCCAAGGCGCTCGGGATCGATCTCAACGTGCG
>JACCUC010000054.1 GCA_013812065.1 Thermoleophilaceae bacterium
GGCCACCACCGCCCGCTCCCTCGCCGCCCGCAGGTCGTAGGTGGCCTCGTGGAGGGCGTCCTCGACCACCGTGCCGGGTGGGAGGCGGACCTCCAGCGGACCCGGACTGGCTCCGTGGCGGTTCGCGCCCTCACCGTGCCCGCCGCGCGCGCCCCTGAAGTGTGCGCGGCGACGGAAGTGACCGAGGTCGCGCAGCGAGGGATCGCAGACGAGCACCACGTCGGCGCCCCGTCCGCCGTCGCCGCCGTCGGGCCCGCCGCGGGGAACGTGGGCCTCGCGGCGGAAGGAGACGACACCGTCGCCTCCCGCGCCGCCCTGGACGAAGATCTTGGCACGGTCCTGGAGCACGGCGGCGAGGGCGCGAGCGCGCCCGGCTGACTACTCCGCCGCCACGACCGAGATCGTCCGTCCGCGCCGGCCCGTCTTGAAGTCGACCGTGCCCGCGCGCGCGGCGAAGATCGTGTCGTCCTTGCCGATTCCGGCACCGTCGCCGGGGCGAAAGCGCGTGCCGCGCTGGCGGACGATGATCTCGCCGCCGGTCACCTTCTGACCGGCGAAGATCTTGACGCCGAGGCGCTGTGCCTGCGAGTCGCGCCCGTTACGGCTCGACCCGAGTCCCTTCTTATGCGCGATGACGAGCCTCCTCTGCGGCCGCGGTGTCGCGTTTGCGCGACATCAGCTTGATCTCACTGATCTGCAGGCGGGTGAGCTCCGAACGGTGCCCCATCCGGCGCTTGTAACCGCGCTTGGGCTTGAACTTGAGCACGTGGATCTTCTTTCCCCGTTCGTGCCCCTGTACGACCGCCTCGACCTTGACCTTGGCGAGCCCGTCGGCGTCGAGGATCGGCTCATCGTCGCGGAACAGGACCGGCTTGAGCTCGACCTTCGTCCCCTCCTCCGCGCGCATGCGATCGACGAGCAGGGAATCGCCCTCCTCGACGCGGTATTGGCGGCCTCCGGCTTTGACGATCGCGTACATGGCAGAGAGAAGGCGCCCCTCGGGCGCCGCAGCGCGGAAGTCTAGCGGGCGGCAGCGGGCCGGCTCGCTGGGGGCGCGTGCTTAGACTCGCCCCGCGATGAGCGTCTTCCGCTGGCTGTTCGCGCTGCTGATCGGCGCCCAGGTGGGCTACTCGTTCGTGCCAGAACGGCGCCTGACCGCAGCGACGCGGACGATCGTCGCGCTGATGCTGGCCACGTCGAGCGTCGAGGCCGCGGCCGCCCGCGGTGCTCGCCGTGGCGTCGCGGCGGTGGCCGTCGCGGGGGCGGTCGGGTTCGGCTCAGAGCTCGTCGGGGTGGCGACGGGGAGACCGTTCGGCCACTACGTCTACAGCAGCAAGCTCGGCCCTTGTGTCGGGGGCGTGCCGCTGCTCGCCGCGGCGGCCTGGGCGATGATGGCGCGGCCCGCGTGGGTCGTCGCCGGGTTGCTCGACCGCCGCCCCGCCGTACGGGTGCCCCTGGCGGCGGGCGCGCTGACCGCCTGGGACGTCTTCCTCGACCCCCGCATGGTGCGCGAGGGCTACTGGACGTGGCCGCAAGGCGGTCGCTACGAGGGCGTGCCGGCGTCGAACTTCGGCGGCTGGTTCGCCACCGGGCTCGCGCTGTTCGCCGCGTTGGCCGCGCTCGACCGCTCTCCCGCCTCCGAGCCCGACCCTGCCGACGACGGCGCCCTCGCCCTGTACGCCTGGACCTGGATCGGGGAGACGGTGGCCAACTTGGTGGTTTGGCGGCGCCCCCCGGTCGCGACCGCCGGCGCGGTGGCCATGGGTGCCTTTGCCCTGCCTGCGCTCTTGCGCCGAGCGCGCACGCCGGGTCGCGCTCGCCGACGATGAGGATCGTCGTCGTGGGCGCCGGCGTCGGCGGCCTGGCGGCGGCGGCACGGCTGGCCGCGGGCGGCCACTCGGTGACCGTCCTCGAGCAGGCCGAGACGGCGGGCGGGAAGTGCGGCCTCGTCGAGCTCGACGGCTACCGCTTCGACTCCGGTCCGTCGCTGCTCACGATGCCGTGGGTCTTCGAGGAGCTCTTCGCCGCCACCGGCGCTCCGCTCGCGGACGAGCTCGAGCTCGTGCGGGTCGAGCCCGTCACCCGCTACCGGTTCGCCGACGGCTCGGGGTTCGATCTCGGCGCCGACCTCCCGCCGAGCCTCGCCGAGCTCGAGCGCTGGTCTCCGGGCGCCGGGGGGGAGTGGGCGGCCTTCGTCGGCGCCTGCGCGCGCATGTGGCCGGCCTCGAGGCGGTTCCTCACCGCGCCGCCGCCCTGGCC
>JACCUC010000092.1 GCA_013812065.1 Thermoleophilaceae bacterium
GCGAATCCGACCGGGTCGTTCAAGGATCGCGGCATGACCGTGGCCGTCTCCGCGGCCATCCGCGAGGGTGCCGAGGCGGTCATCTGCGCCTCGACCGGCAACACCGCGGCGAGCGCGGCGGCCTACGCGGCGAGGGCCGGCCTGGCCGGCGCGGTGATCGTCCCCGAGGGCAAGATCGCCACCGGCAAGCTCGCCCAGGCGCTCATGCACGGCGCCCGCGTGGTCGCGCTGCGCGGGAACTTCGACGAGGCCCTGCGACTCGTCCGCGAGCTCGTCGACCGCCACCCGATCTCGCTCGTCAACTCGGTCAACGAGTTCCGCATCGAAGGCCAGAAGACCGCGGCCTTCGAGGTCTGCGACGGCCTCGAGGACGCCCCCGACGCGCTCTGCATACCGGTCGGAAACGCCGGCAACATCACCTCCTGGCACAAGGGCTTCGGCGAGTACGGCGTCGCTCCGCAGCTGCACGGCTTCCAGGCCGAGGGGGCGGCGCCGCTCGTGCACGGCGCGCCGGTGGCCCAGCCCGAGACCGTGGCCTCGGCCATCCGCATCGGCAACCCGGCGCGCTGGGAAGAGGCCATGAACGCCGTCACCTCCTCGCGCGGATCGATCCGCATCGTCTCGGACGCCGAGATCCTCGCCGCCTACCGCTTCGTCGCCGCCGCGGAGGGTGTCTTCTGCGAGCCGGCCTCGGCGGCGTCGGTGGCCGGGCTGCTCAAGTACGGCGCCGACGGTCGCGTGGTCTGCGTGCTGACCGGGCACGGCCTCAAGGACCCGACGGCGGCGCTCGACCAGGCGCGCTCGGTGATTCCGTGCGAGCCCGAGCTCGCGAAGGTGGAGGAGGTCGTGCTCGGCTGATGCATCGCCGCCGCATGATCCGCGTGCCCGCATCCTCGGCCAACCTCGGCCCCGGATACGACTCCCTGGCCGCGGCGCTCGCGCTCCACCTCGAGCTCGAGGTCGAGGAGACCGGCGAGCTGACCGTCGAGAGCGACCTGCCCGGCGTTCCCCTCGATCGCGCTAACCTGATCGTGCGGGCGTTCGAGTCGCTGGGTCCGGCCGACGGCTTCTCGTTCCGAGTGCGCTCGCAGATTCCGCTCGAGGCCGGTCTCGGGTCGAGCGCGGCGGCGATCGTCGCGGGCCTCGTCGCCGCCGATCACATCTTCGAGCTCGACGCCGACCTGCTCGCCGCGGCGACCGCGCTCGAGGGCCATCCCGACAACGTCGCGGCCTCGCTGCACGGTGGCTTCGTGATCTGCCACGACGGCGGAGCCGAGCGCTTCGACCCGGGGCCCGGGCTCGAGACCGTGGTCGCGATTCCGCCCGAGCGCGTGGCGACGTTCTCGGCGCGCGCCGCCCTGCCATCCGAGGTCCCGATGGCCGACGCCGTACACAACACCGCACACGCGGCGATGCTCGTGCTCGGGCTCTCCCGCGGCGACCTCGACCTCGTGGCGCTGGGTCTCTCGGACCGCCTTCACCAGCCGCGCCGCGCGCACCTGTACCCCCGGTCGATGGAGCTGCTCGGGCGGGCGGGCGAGCTCGGCGCGGTGGGGGCATCGATCTCCGGGGCGGGCCCCGCCGTACTCTTCTGGTCGCACTCGGAGGGGACGGGACGGCTCGTCTCGCAGCTCGCTGAGGAGGTGCCGGACTGGGAGGTCCGGCGGGTCTCCTTCGAGCCCGAGGGCGCGACGGTCAGGGCGATCGCCTGAGCGCTCCGCCGCTCACATGGGCAGGCGGCGAAACACCGGCCGCGGCATGTGACGCAGGACCGACATCACGTAGCGCAGCGCCGGGGGAGCCCAGACGGTGTGCGCTCCCCGGGCCAGGCCGTCGAGGGTCGCCTCGGCCACCTTCTCGGGTGTCGTGGCGAGTGGCGCGGCGTCGAGCCCGGCCGTCATCCGCGTATGGACGAAGCCGGGGCGGACGACGAGCACGTTGACGCCCGTCCCGGCCAGCGCGTCGCCGAGCCCCTGAGCGAAGGCGTCGAGCCCCGCCTTCGAGGAGCCGTAGACGAAGTTCGACCGCCGTGGCCGCTCCCCGGCGACGGTCGAGAGGACGGCGATCGTCCCGTGCCCCTGCGCGCGCATGCGCTCGGCACAGGGAACGATCGCCGAGACGAGCCCGAGGAAGTTCGTGTGCACGACAGCGCGCGCGGCCGCGCCGTCGCGCTCGGCGACGGCCTGGTCGCCCAGGACGCCGGCGGCGACGAGCACGACGTCGAAGTCGCCGTGGCGGTCGAAGACGTCGTCCACGAGCCGCGCGTGCGCCTCGGCGTCGTCGCCTGCGTCGAAGCGAACGGTCTCGACGTCCGTCGCACCGGCCGTCCGCAGCTCCTCGGCCGCCGCGCTCAGCGACTCGGGCCGCCGGGCGGCCAGGACGACCGTCCGCGCCCGGCGCGCGACGAGCGCGCGCACCGTGGCGAGCGCGATCTCCGATCCGCCGCCGAGGACGAGCACCGAGTCCAGATCGCCGAGCGCGTCCTTCACGGCCCGCCCACGAGGTCGAGGCGCCGCGCCAGGTCGGAGCGCAGCGACCCCTCGGGGTCGAGTCCCGCGCGTAGCTCCCGCCAGTGCTTGAGCTGGGGGTACATGCGCTCGAGCAGCTCCCGGCGCAGCCGCGAGTCCTTGGCCAGATATACGCGCCCGTCCGCCGCGGCGACGAGCTGGTCGAGCTCGTCGAGGAAGGGCGCGAGCTCGGTGTGGCCGGCGGGGAGATCGACGGCGAGGGTCCAGCCGGGGATCGGAAAGGAGAGCAGGTCGCGTCCCGCGCCGAAGCGCTTGAGCACGGCGAGGAACGCGGGGCGCCGCTCGCCCGAAAGGCGCTCGAGCACGGTGCGCAGGGCATCCTCGGCACCGAAGGGGACCACGAGCTGATACTGCAGCAGCCCGCGCGGCCCGTAGAGGCGGTTCCAGTCGCGGACGCCGTCGAGCGGGTTGAAGAAGGTGTGCAGCGGCTCGAGCCGGCCGCGCTCGAGGCGGGGCGCGCGGCGGAAGTAAGCTTCGTTTAAAGCCCGCACCGCCGGCGCGGAGAGCAGGCCCGACGGTACGCCGCGCGGAGCCGAGAGCACTCGGGGGGTAGCGAACCCCGGCATGGTGTCGCGCTCGCCGCGGGGGAGCTCGTCGCGGGTCGCGTGGTCGCCGCGCATGAGGACCGAGCGTCCCAGGCCGCGCCCGCGCGCCAGGCAGTCGATCCACGCCACCGAGTAGCGGTAGCCCTCGTCGCCGCGCTCCATGCGGTCGAGCACGTCGTCGAGGTCGCGGGCGCGCTCGGTGTCGACGCGCACGCGGTCGGTCTCCGCGGCGATCAGCTCGATGGTCGCCTCGACGACCGCGCCCGTGAGCCCCATGCCCCCCGCGGTGGCGCCGAAGGCATCGGGCTCGCCCTCCGGGGTGACGGTCCGCCGGCCGCCGCCGGGAGTCACGAGCTCGAAGGCGCGCAGGTGGTCGCAGAAGCTGCCCTCGCGGTGGTGGTTCTTCCCGTGCACGTCGGCGGCGATCGCTCCCCCCACGGTGACCTGGCTCGTGCCGGGGAGGACGGGCGGGAACCAGCCGAAGGGAAGCGTAAGCCGCGCCAGCTCGGCGATCGAGAGGCCGGCGCCCACGGTGATCAGCCCGCGCGCGACGTCGAAGTCACGGACATTTCGCAGGCCGGTGAGCGAGAGCACTCGGCCGCCGGCGTTCTGGGCCGCGTCGCCGTAGGAGCGGCCGAGGCCCCGGGCGATCGCCCCGCGCGCGCCGCCGTGGCCGAGGATCGCGGTGACCTCCTCGGCGTCGACCGGCCGGTGCAGGGTCGCCAGGGTCGGCGCCGTCCGGCCCCAACCGCTCAAGAGCGCCGGCTCACCGCCACTCGTCGATGATCTGCCTCCCGCCGCTTCGTGCCCCGCCCGCGCCCCGTGCGGCTGCGCGCCGTTGCCCTCCGACCGCCCGCGGCGCCACGAGATCCGATCCCGGACGCTAGGCCCCGACGTAGACACCGAGTCCGAAGATCGCTGCCCACGCCACGGCGGCCGCCTGCAGCCCGCGATCGCTGAGCACGAGGTCCTCCGGTGCCTGCTCGCGCTCGGCCTCGAGCAGCAGTGCCCAGCGCAGGATGAAGAGCACGAAGGGGAGGATCGACAGCTCGAAGAACGGCAGGGCCGCCTTGGACGGCGCCTGCTCGAACGCCCACAGGCAGTACGCGAGCAGGGTCACCGCCGCAGCGATCACCCTGATCTCGCGCAGGTAAGTGAGCGAGTAGATGCCGAGCGTCGTGCGCGTCGCCGTGCGCTCCGGGCCGAGCTCAGCGTGCTCGCCGGCGCGCTTGCCGGCAACCATGAAGAGCGAGCCGAACGAGGCGACGATCAAGAACCAGCGCGAGAGCGGCACGTCGACCGCGAGCCCGCCCGCCACCGCACGGACGATGAAGAACGAGGCCACCGTGACGATGTCGAGCACCGCGACGTGGCGCAGGCGGAGCGTGTAGGCGGTGGTGAGCACCAGGTACCCGGCGACCACGGCGAGCAGCTCGAGGCGGACCGCGGCGGCGACGACGAGGCCGCCGACGAGCAGGGCGACGCCCACGAGGACCGCCGCGCGCGTAGAGATCACCCCGGCGGCGATCGGCCGGTGTCGCTTGGTCGGGTGGCGGCGGTCGGCGTCGATGTCGCGCGCGTCGTTCAGCAGGTACGTTCCGCTCGCGACGAGGCAGAAGGCGACAAAGGCGAGCGCCACGGCGAGTGCGGCTTCGGGCTCGGTTAGGACCCCGGCGGCTCCCGGGGCGGCGAGCACGAGGACGTTCTTCGTCCACTGCCGGGGACGCGCCGCGCGCACGAGGCCGCGCACGGACGAGCCGCGGCCACGCGCGGGCGTATCCGCGCCGGCGGAGGGGTCGGGCGGACGCGCGCCCAATCCGTGCTGCGGGATGCTCGCCTCGCCCGACGGCGCGGCGTCCAGCGAGTTCGACAAGAGGAACGGCCTCCTGGCCTCGGGAAGCGACGCGAGAACCTTAGCTTGGCGGTCGAGTGACCTCAGAGAACGGGAAGTGACGCCCGCGTCGCGACGATGAATGCGCACAGGGCGAGCACCGCGCCGCGAAGCGCCCGTCCGGGGTCAGCCAGCGCGGCAAGCGGCAGGACCCAGACCACGTACCAGGGCATGAGCCACGCGGTCGTGGCGAGCGCGACGAGCGTCGCCCACCCCGCCGCCGCGATCGGGTCGCCTCCGCGCCAGACGCGGGCGCAGAGCAGCGCCAGAGCCGCGACGAGCATCAGCGCGCCCGCCAGGCGCACCCC
>JACCUC010000133.1 GCA_013812065.1 Thermoleophilaceae bacterium
GTCGAGATGTCGTGGACCTCTCCGGCGCCCCAGTCCTGGAAGTGGGCGAGCTTGACCTGCGAGCCGGCGCCGCAATAGAGCTCGAACGCGCCCGAGTGCAGGGCCTGGCCCTCGAAGTCCGGCGCGAGGTCGTACTCGCGGATGCGGCACTCGGCGAGCTCGCCGACCACGCCGAGGGTGTGCGCGTACTGCGCGACCCCCGGCTCGTCGATCAGGTAGACGATCTGGAGCGGCTTCTCGACCTTGACTCCGCGCGGCACCGAAACGAAGGCCCCGCCCGTCCAGAACGCCGCGGTGGCGGCCGCGAACTTGCCTGCGTCCTCGCTCAACCGCTTCATGTACCAGCGTTCAACGAGCTCGCGGTGCGCGGTGACCGCCCGCTCGAGCGAGGTCAACACCACGCCCTGCGCCGCGAGCTCCGGCTCGATCCACGAGAGCACCGTGCTCGCTCCGCGCTGCACGAGCAGCCCGCCGAGCTCCGACGGCTCGCCGATGGCCTCGGCCACGACCGGGTGCAGCCCCTCGAGCGAGTCGACCGGCTCGTAGCGGCGCGGCTCGAGCTCGTCGAGGCGCAGCTTCTTCAGCGACGTCGTCCAGAAGCCGGAGCGGCGCCACGTCGGAACAGGTTCCCGCTCGTAGACCTCGAGCGCCGCGGCGCGGCGCTCCTCCAGGAGGCTCGCCTTCAGATCCGCACTAGCCGGCACTCGCCGCCACCTCCGCGCGCACGCCCTCGTAGCCCTCGGCCTCGAGCTGGTCGGCGAGCTCGGCGCCGCCCTCGCGGACGATCCGCCCGTCGAGCATGATGTGCACGAACTCCGGCCGGACGTAGCGCAGGATGCGCGTGTAGTGGGTGATGATGAGCGCGCCGAGATCGGGGCCGCGGAGTTCGTTGACTCCGTCGGAGACGATCCGCAGCGCGTCGATGTCGAGCCCCGAGTCGGTTTCGTCGAGGACGGCGATCTCGGGTCGCAGCATGGCGAGCTGGAGGATCTCCGCGCGCTTCTTCTCGCCGCCGGAGAAGCCCTCGTTCAGGTAGCGCTTGGTGAACTGTGGGTCGATCTTCAGCATCTCCATGTTCTTGCGCAGCAGCGCGCCGAACTCCTTGACCCTGATCGGCTCCTCGCGCCCTGCGTTGACCGCCAGGCGCATGAAGTTCGCCACCGAAACGCCGGGGATCGTGGCCGGGTACTGGAAGGCCATGAAGATCCCGGCGCGGGCGCGCTCGTCGGGATCGGCCTCGGTGAGGTCCTCGCCGTTGAGGACGATGCTGCCCTCGGTGAGCTCGTAGTTCGGGTTTCCCATGATCGTGTTGGCCAGGGTCGACTTGCCGGAGCCGTTGGGCCCCATCAAGGCGTGGGTCTGGCCCTTCTCCACGCGCAGGTCGACGCCGTGGAGGATCTCGTCGCCCCCCTCGACACGGACGTGCAGGTTCTCTATCTCGAGGCTCATGCCGCGGTCTTCTTCCTCTCGGGTGCTGGCTGGGCCAGGTCGGACAGGGTCATCTCCCGCAGCGTCGTGACGATCGAGCCGCGCACGCGCGTCCACAGGAGCTTCGTGGGGCAGGTCCCGTCGCCGTTCGACTCGCGCGCGCACACGAGGTCGCCGTCGGCGCCCTCGGAGATGCACTCGATCGGCGCGATGTCGCCCTCGAGCGCCTCGACGACCTCGGCCATCGAGATCGCCTCCGCCGGGCGCGCGAGGCTGTAGCCGCCGTGGGCGCCGCGGCGGCTCGCCACGAGCTCGGCCCGGCGCAGGCGCGCCATCAGGTGCTCGAGATAGGCGAGCGGCAGCCCCTCGGCCGTCGCGATCGCCCCGAGCGCCACCGGCTTGGCTCCGTCACGCGCGGCGAGGTGCGCCATCACGCGCACGCCGTACTCGGCTTTGGTGGAGAACATCATCGGTCGAATACCTACCTCGGGGGTAGGATACTCGGCCGGTCAGCACGGCCCAACCGAGGGCCGGGCGTGGCGCCGCGGCCCCTCTTCGCGTCAGCTCGTCGCGACCGCGCGCTCCGCCGCCTCGAGCACGCCCTTGCGGGCCTTGTGGCGGCGCTCGTAGTCGCGCACCTTGCGGGCCTCGTCGTCGTCGGCGTCGCGCACCCGCGACTCGATCTCGTCCGCGCTCTGCTCGTCGTAGCCCGCCCAGGGAGCGTCGCCCTGCAGCGAGTCGATCTTCTGGAGGATCGTCTTGCGGTTGCCGTGGCGGCGCTCGTAGGCGTCCACCTGGCCGAGCTCGACCTGGCTGAGGCGAGGCAGCCGCTCGACGATCTCCCCGGCGTTCAGCGAGTCATAGTCGGCGATCGGCAGGTCGCCTTCGCTCGCCACCGCGCCGCGAGCCTCGCCCTCGGCGGCCTCGACCCCGGGGACGCGACGCGCCTCCTTGGCGGTCTCCTTCGCGGTGCCGGTGACCTTGCGCGCGGCCTGCCCGGCCTGCTCGGCGGCTTCGCCGGCAAGGCCCGATGCCGCCCGTGAGGCGGACTCGGCGGCCTCCTGGGCGGCGTGTACGGCTCCGACCTCGGAGCTGTCGTAGGCCTTGCGGCCGTAGACCTCCGCCGCGACGGCGTCGCGCGCGAGCCGGGGAATCTCCTCTCGCAGGGCCGCGAGCATCTCCTCCTCCTGCGTGCGGTGCTCCGCCGCGAGCTCGGCCGTTACCTCGTCCGCGAGCTCGATGGCGACCTGCTCGAGGGCGTCGTAGGTGGCGATCTCGAGCGCCTCGGTCGCGCACTCGTCCTTGGCGTTCTTGAGCAGCTTCTCCTCGCCGCCGCCGCCGCGCAGCAGGTCGATCGGGCCCTTGCCCAGGGCGAGCACCTGGCCGAGCAGGCTCTGGAAGGCGCCTACGCCGCTCTGGATCAGGCTCCTGCCGACCCCGAGCTCGGCCAGCCGTCGCTCGAGCCGATCGGCTTGGCGGCGGGTGACGTCGAGATGCTCGTCGAGCAGGCTCCGGTAGCTGCCCTGCGGCGTCATCGCGATATGCGCGCGCAGCGTGCTGACGAGCGCGAGCTCGGTCGCGTGCGCCTCGTTGAGGTACTGGATTATCATGTCCTCGGACCTGCTCATCGGAGCCTGGGCGTCTCCTCGGTTCGGGTGCGAGGCGGAACCTTCCCGCTGCGCCCGGCCGCGAAACCGTGGTGGGGCGGAGCGGGAGCTACCCAACCGCCGGCTCGACCCACTCGCGCGGCACCTCGTCGCGCTTCTCGGCCACCATCGCCACGTAGTGCAGGGGATCGCCGTGCACCGAGACCCGATGGCGATAGTGAGTCTCGTCGCGGTGCTCGAGGATGCCCTCCTCGAGCATGCGCCGTATGAGCTTCGAGAAGCCGCTCTCCTCCTCCTCGAGGAAGCGATCCTTGATGTTGAAGGCGACCCAGCCGTGATCGGCGATCAGGTTGAACGCCTCCGCGAAGGCCAGCGGCGGGATGTCCCCGAAGCCGAGCGCAGCCACGGTGACGAGCGTGTTGAGCCGCCGGTTCCGGAGGGCACGCCGGACGTCGCCCGGCATCGCCGTGAGGTCGACCGTGTAGTAGGCGTCGTAGACGCCGGGACGGTCGCGCTCGGCGGCCATCTCTGCCTCCTCGATGATGTCGACTCCGACGAGGGTGCGCGCGCCGCGGCTCTGCAGCTCCTCGCCGACCATGCCGTTGCCGGCCCCGACGTCGAGCACCCGCAGGTCCGAGGCGTCCTCGTCGGTCTCCTCGAGCTGGTCGCTCAGCAGTCCGCAGACCGTCCGCGGTGAGTCGCACTTGAGCTCGTCGTAGAAGAGCTGCTCGTAGAGGCCGGGGATCGAGTAGATCGCGTGATAGTCGTGGAACCGGAAGCGGCGCCATCCGGCTGCGAGCCGCACCTCGCACCATTCCTCGTCCTGGTCGACGGTGGCGCCGTTGCGAGCGGGAAAGCGCATCTCAAAGCCCTCGTCGCCTGCGCGCTCGCGGGTCTCGAGGATCTCCTTGGTGCTCAAAAGCGTCTCCTTGCCTTGGTGACAGAAACGCCGCGCCTCCCTTTGGTTCTATGGCGCGGACCGGGCCGCTTCGGCCCCCAACACGCGACAGCTCCCCAGCGGCCCTGCGCGCGCGTCCTTCTTCAAGTCGATAGAGAAGATTACCGCTAATAAGGAGAAGGGGGGGGTCTGGGTGCCGGGCGCCCGCTCTCGCCCGCCTCCGGCGCCCAGCGAGCATCAGCCCGGCGCGGGTGCTCCGCGCGCCTCGGCTAGCAGCGTGCGAGCGTCCTTGGCGAGCCGCTCCGGAGTGAGCTGGTCGATAGGGAAGCCGACTCGCTGGTAGCCACGCGCGTCGATCAGAACGGTGCGCGCCTGGTGCTCCGCGCCGGCGAGCTGAGGCTGGATGGCGAAGCCTTTCCAGACCGGCTCGAGTTCGGTGCGCGAGCCGAGCGCGATGTCCATGCGACCGACCATGCCCTGCTCGCGCAGGAAGCGCTGGGCGTTGGCCGGAGTGTCGGTCTCGGGCTTGACCGCGACCGCGAGCGCGGGCAGGTCCTCTCCCAGACGGTCGAGCCCGAGCTTGATCTGCTGCGCCTGAGCGGGGCAGCTCTCCTCGCAGGTCGTGTACAGGAAGGTGACGATGGCCGGCCGCCCGCGGAGCGCGCGCATGCTCACCCGGCCGCCGTCCTGGTCGTGCAGCGCGAAGTCGGGGGCGCGGACGCCAGGGGGCATGAGAGAGCCTTCGAAGCGCTCGGCCCGCGGCGTGCGGGTGACGCCTGAAGACGCGGTCGAGCCGGCGTCGGAGCTCGTGGCGAGCACTCCCACAAGGCCGATCGCCATGCCCGCGCCGGACGCGAGGCCGAGGGCGAACAGGGCGATTACGGCGCGACGGCGCACGTCGCTGAGGGTATCGTCGGTGGATGCCGGGACGAGCGGTCGTAGGCCGGCCGAGCTTGCTCGGGAGGCGCCCGCACGCCGCTATACTTTCTGAAGCAATAGGCGTCGGATTGAGGAGATTTCGAGCGATGGCAAGCGGCGCAGAGCTCATCCGCCAGGTCAAGGAGCGCATCAAGGAGATCGATCCGCGCGACGTGCGCGAGCGCCTCGATGGCTCGCCGAACGGCACGAGCGCCAACGGCTCGGGCCCCGATGCCCAGCGCCCCGTGGTCGTCGACGTGCGCGAGCAGCATGAGTTCGAGGAGGGCCACATTCCCGGCGCGGTCCACGTCCCGCGCGGCCACCTCGAGTCCCGGATTGAGGGCGCGAGCGCCGACCGGTCGCGGGCGATGGTCCTCTACTGCGCCTCGGGCAACCGCTCCGCGCTCGCCGCCGACACGCTCGAGCGCCAGCTCGGCTACGAGAACGTCGAGTCGATGACCGGCGGCATCACCCTCTGGAAGGACCGTGGCTACGACGTCGATGTCCCGCGCGCACTGACCACCGAGCAGCGCAGCCGCTACTCGCGGCATCTGCTCCTGCCCGAGGTCGGCCTCGAGGGCCAGATCAAGCTGCTCGAGTCGAAGGTGCTGCTGCTGGGCGCCGGCGGGCTCGGCTCGCCGGTGGCCCTCTACCTCGCCGCGGCGGGGGTGGGGCGGCTCGGGCTCGTCGACGACGACGTGGTCGACGTCTCGAACCTCCAGCGCCAGGTGATCCACACCGGCTCGCGCGTCGGCGAGCCCAAGGTCGACTCCGCCGAGCAGGCGATCCGCGACCTCAATCCCGACGTCGAGGTCGTCAAGTACAACACCCGCCTCGACGCTTCGAACATCATGGAGATCATCGAGGGCTACGACGTGATCGTCGACGGCGTCGACAACTTCCCGACGCGGTACCTGCTCAACGACGCGACGGTGCGGCTGCAGATCCCCGTGGTCTCGGCCTCGATCCTCGGCTTCGACGGGCAGCTCGCGGTGTTCAAGCCCTACGACGGCCCCTGCTACCGCTGCCTCTACCCGACCCCGCCGCCGGCCGAGCTCGCGCCGTCGTGCGGGGCCAACGGCGTGCTCGGCGTGCTGCCCGGGACGATGGGACTGCTCCAGGCCACCGAGGTCATCAAGCTCGTTACCGGCTCGGGGGATCCGCTCGTCGGCCGGCTCATGCTCTACGACGCGCTGGCCACCACCTTCACCGACCTCAAGGTGAGGCGTGACCCGGAGTGCCCGATCTGCTCGCGTGATCCTGAGTCGATCTCGGAGGAGGAGATGGGCGTGTTTCCGGACTACGAGGCCTTCTGCGCGGCGGCGGGCTGAGGCGCTGCAGACGGGCCTCAGCGCCGCCGCCGAGCGCTAGGGTCTCGGGGCGATGAGCACCGTGAAGATTCCACCCGTCCTGCGCCCCTCTACGGGCGGGGAGCGAGAGGTCGCCGCCGAGGGCGCCGACGTGGGGGAGGTGCTGCGCTCGCTCGCCCAACAGCACCCCGACACCGAGCGCCAGCTCTTCGGCCAGGACGGGACGCTCAACCGCTACGTCAACGTCTACCTCAACGACGAGGACGTGCGGGTGCTCGACGGGCTCGAGACGCCGGTCGGCGAGCGCGACACGCTAGTGATCCTGCCGGCCATGGCCGGCGGGTAGGCGCGGGGCCGAGCAGCCGCCCCGGCCAAGGCCTGGCTCCGATGCAGTCTGACCTGGCGGAGCTCGAGGATCGCCTCTGGGACGCCGCCGACGATCTGCGCGCGAACTCAGGGCTGAAAGCCTCGGAGTACGGCACTCCCGTGCTCGGCCTGATCTTCCTCCGCTTCGCCGACGCCAGGTTCGAGGCCGCGCGCGAGCGCGTCGAGGCCAAGGGCTCGTCACGCCGGAGGGTCGTGCCTTCGGACTACCACGCCCAGGGGGTCATCTACCTCACCGATGCGGCGCGATTCGGCTACCTGCTCGACCTGCCCGAGGGCTCCGACCTCGGGCGAGCCGTCAACGAGACGATGCGATCGGTCGAGGAGCACAACCCCGAGTTGGCCGGCGTGCTGCCGCGCACCTACACGGCGATCGACAACTCCACGATCGCCTCGCTCCTGCGCCACATCAACAGCTACACCAAGGACCTCGAGGGCGATGCCTTCGGGCTGATCTACGAGTACTTCCTCGGGAAGTTCGCCATGGCCGAGGGCGCAGGCGCCGGCGAGTTCTTCACGCCGATGTCGATCGTGCGGCTCATCGTCGAGATCCTCGAGCCCTTCCACGGCAGGATCTTCGACCCCGCCTGCGGCTCGGGCGGCATGTTCGTGCAGTCCGCCCGCTTCGTCGAGCGCCATCGTCACTCGCCCGGCGAGGAGCTCTCGATCTACGGCCAGGAGAAGACCGGAGAGACCGTGCGCCTGGCGAAGATGAACCTCGCGGTCCACGGACTGTCGGGCGAGATCCGTGAGGGCAACAGCTACTACGAGGATCTGCACGAGAGCGTCGGCCGCTTCGACTTCGTGATGGCCAACCCGCCGTTCAACGTCGACCGCATCGACAAGGCGAAGCTCGAGGACGATCCGCGGTTTCCCGATC
>JACCUC010000143.1 GCA_013812065.1 Thermoleophilaceae bacterium
CGGCACAGGCGCTCCCGAGACCCCCGACGGCACGGCCGCCGGTCCTGCGGCCACGCGGCTGCCCGTGGGCGGCGTCCACGCCTGGCGTCGCGACGGCGAGCGCCACCAGTGGAACCCCGAGACCATCGCGACCGTGCAGCACGCCGTCCGCTACGGCGGCACGCCCGCCTACGAGCAGTTCTCGCGCATGGTCAACGACGAGTCGAAGCGCCGCGCCACCCTGCGCGGGCTGCTGCAGTTCCGCTTCGGCGCCGAGCCGATCCCGCTAGAGGAGGTCGAGCCCGCCGCGGAGATCGTCAAGCGCTTCGCCACCGGGGCGATGTCGCTCGGGTCGCTGTCGGCCGAGGCCCACGAGACGCTGGCCATCGCCATGAACCGCCTCGGCGGCAAGTCGAACACCGGCGAGGGCGGGGAAGACCCGCGCCGCTACTCCCCCGATCCCAACGGCGACTCCCGCCGCTCGGCCATCAAGCAGGTCGCCTCGGGCCGCTTCGGCGTGACTATCCACTACCTCGTCAACTCCGACGATCTCCAGATCAAGATGGCCCAGGGGGCGAAGCCCGGAGAGGGCGGCCAGCTCCCCGGCGACAAGGTCGATCCCTACATCGCATGGATCCGCAACTCGACGCCGGGCGTCGGCCTGATCTCGCCGCCGCCCCACCACGACATCTACTCGATCGAGGACCTCAAGCAGCTGATCTTCGACCTGCGCTGCGCCAACCCGGCCGCGCGAGTCAGCGTCAAGCTCGTGTCCGAGGTCGGGGTCGGCACGGTCGCCGCGGGGGTGGCCAAGGCGAACTCCGACCACGTGACGATCGCCGGCCACGACGGCGGCACCGGCGCCTCGCCCGTGTCGTCGATCCAGTCGGCCGGCGTGCCGTGGGAGATCGGGCTCGCCGAGACCCAGCAGACGCTGGTCCAGAACCGCCTGCGCGACCGTATCGTCGTCCAGACCGACGGCCAGCTCAAGACCGGTCGCGACGTGGTGATCGCGGCGCTGCTCGGGGGCGAGGAGTTCGGCTTCTCGACCGCACCGCTGATCTCGATGGGCTGCATCATGATGCGCGCCTGTCACCTCAACACCTGCCCGGTGGGGATCGCCACGCAGGACCCCGAGCTGCGCAAGCGGTTCGAGGGGGCGCCCGAGAACGTCGTCAACTACTTCTTCTACGTGGCCGAGGAGGTGCGCGGGCTGATGGCCCGCCTCGGCGTGCGCCGCTTCGAGGACCTCGTGGGGCGCACCGACCTGCTGCACCCAGACGAGGCGATCGAGCACTGGAAGGCCCGCGGGGTCGACCTCTCCGGTCTGCTCGCCGAGCCCGACGTCGGCCCCGAGGTCGCGCGCCGGCGCGTGCGTCCCCAGGACCCCGTGCTCGACGACCACGCCGACCACGCGCTGATCGCCGTGGCGGGACCCGCACTCGAGCGCGGCGAGCGCATCGAGGCGAGCCTGCGCGTCGAGAACAAGAACCGCACCGTCGGCGGGTTATTGTCGGGCGAGGTCGCGCGCCGCCACGGCGCCGACGGCCTTCCCGAGGGGACGATCGAGATCCGCGCCGAGGGCTCGGGCGGCCAGAGCTTCGGCGGATGGCTTGCGCCGGGGATCACCCTGACCCTGCACGGCGACGCCAACGACTACACCGGCAAGGGCCTGTCCGGGGGGATCCTCACCGTCCGCCCGCCCGAGGGCTCGCGCTTCGCCGCCGAGGAGAACGTCGTGATCGGCAACACCGTGCTCTACGGGGCGACGGGCGGCCGCGCGTTCTTTCGCGGGCTCGCCGGCGAGCGCTTCGCGGTCCGCAACTCGGGGGCGCGCGCGGTGGTCGAGGGCACGGGCGACCACGGCTGCGAGTACATGACCGGCGGGCGCGTCGTCGTGCTGGGGCCGACCGGGCGCAACTTCGCCGCCGGGATGAGCGGCGGGATGGCCTACGTGCTCGATCGCGACGGCGCCTTCCCGGCACGTTGCAACCTCGGCCTCGTCGACCTCGAGGAGGCGGCCGAGGAGGACCTCGCCGAGGTACGCGAGCTCGTGACCGAGCACGGCGAGCGCACCGACAGCCGGGTGGCCGCGCAGGTGCTCGAGGAGTGGGAGGAGCTGCGCGGATCGTGGGTCAAGGTCATGCCGCGCGACTTCAAGCGCGCGCTCGCCGAGGCCGCCGCGACGGACGGCAAGGTCGACCGCGAGGCCAAGGCGGTGGCCGTCCGCGGGATCGAGTCGCCCGACGACGGCGCGGTCGGAGACGTCGAGCCGAGCGGCCCGGGTGCCGAGGACGGCGAGCCGGTGCACGCCGGCCAGCAGGAGGACATCGCCGACGTCGCTGAGCGTGAGGCCGAGCGCACCGAGCGCGCGGGACTTAACCGGGCGCGTGAGGCTGCGGCCGCCGCGGCGGGCAAGGACCGCGCGGAGCCATCGCATGGGTGAGCTCGGCGGCTTCCTGAAGATCCATCGCATGGATGGGCGCAAGCGCCCGATCGGCGAGCGGGTGCACGACTTTCGCGAGTTTCAGAAGGGGCTCGAGGTGCCAGAGCTCCGCGCCCAGGGTGCGCGCTGCATGGAGTGCGGCGTCCCCTTCTGCCACTCGGGCTGCCCGCTCGGCAACCTGATCCCCGACTGGAACGACCTCGTCTACCGCGACCGCTGGCGCGAGGCCATCGACGCGCTGCACGCGACGAACAACTTCCCGGAGTTCACCGGGCGCATCTGCCCCGCTCCGTGCGAGTCCGCCTGCGTGCTCGACATCAACGACGACGCGGTGACCATCAAGCAGATCGAGGTGTCGATCGCCGACCGGGCCTTCGCGGAGGGATGGATCACCCCGCGGATTCCCGCGTGGCGCAGCGGACGCAGCGTGGCCGTCGTCGGCAGCGGGCCGGCCGGGCTGGCGGCGGCGGCGCAGCTCAACCAGGCGGGCCACTACGTGACCCTCTACGAGCGCCAGGACCGCATCGGCGGCCTGCTGCGCTACGGGGTGCCCGACTTCAAGCTCGACAAGGGCGTCGTCCAGCGGCGCGTCGACATCCTCGCCGAGGAGGGTGTCGAGATGGCGACCGGCGTCGAGGTCGGCCGCGACGTGGACGCGCGCGAGCTGCTCGAGCGCTTCGACGCGCTCGTGGTCGCCACCGGCTCGACGGTTCCCCGCGACCTGCCCTTGCCCGGTCGCGAGCTCGACGGGGTGCACTTCGCCATGGAGTACCTCGAGCAGCGCAACCGCTTCGTGGCCGGCGACCCGGCGCCGGAGCGGCCGATCTCGGCGACCGGGCGCCACGTCGTGATCATCGGCGGCGGCGACACCGGCGCCGACTGCCTCGGCAACTCCCACCGCGAGCTGCCGGCGAGCGTGACCCAGATCGAGCTGCTCGCCGAGCCTCCGCCCGAGCGCCCCGACGACATGACTCCGTGGCCGACGTGGCCGCTCATCCTGCGGACCTCGCCGGCCCACGAGGAGGGCGGCGAGCGCCGCTTCGGCGCCATGACCACGGAGTTCAGTGGCGAGGACGGGCGCGTGGCGCGCCTGCACGGCTTCGAGGTCAGCGGGCCGCCGGACTTCCCGAAGGTCGAGGGGTCGGAGTTCGAGCTGCCCGCCGACCTCGTCCTGCTGGCCATGGGCTTCCTCCACCCGCGGCACGAGGGCCTCGTCGACCAGCTCGGCCTCGAACGCGACGGGCGCGGCAACGTGCTCGCCAGCGAGGAGGAGTGGGCCACGTCGGTCCCGGGGGTCTATGCCTGCGGCGATGCCCGTCGCGGCCAGTCGCTGATCGTGTGGGCGATCGCGGAGGGGCGCAGCTGCGCGGCGGCGGTGGATCGCTACCTGGCCGGGCTCGACGGGAAGTCGCAGGAGGGGAAGGCGCCGGCAGCGGCGGCCGTCGCGGCGTAGTCGACTAACCGAACCGCTGGTCGACCCACTCGAGGTAGGCGAGGCGCGGGCAGTAGACGTGCTCGTTGAGGATGCGGGCGGGGACGAGGGGAGGCGGCACGGTGTGGGTCACGGTCTACCGATTCGTCCGCTCGTCACAAGGTCGAGGTACCGGGCACCTCTTGTCGGGCCCCGCAAACAGACAGCGCGGGGCGCTGTTTGATGGTTCGCCACCGGCCGTCAGCACCCTACTCAGGAACCTCCGGGAGGAATAGTCGCTCAACCGCCGCCACGAAGCGCTCGGCCGTATCGACCGCGTGTCGAGCCTCGTCGGTGGGTATCGGGAGCGCTTCGTAATGGGCGTCGAGCCGCAACCGCTCGGTCCGCCGAGCGTCGGTGGCGAGCGCCTCGTCGAACCGCCCCGATTCAACGAACACGAGATAGAAGAGATCCCAGACGCCGCCGTGTGTCTTGGCGTAGCGATCCTCCTCGCTGAGCGCCGCGCGGGCGGCGTACAGGGCGGCGTAATAGGCGTCGGCGGTCGCGCTCTCTGGAAAGCCCGAGCTGAGTGCGGCCCGGGCACTCGAAAGCCATTTCGTGGCTCCTCCGAGCAACTCCTCTGAGCGGGGCCTCACGGAGCACCGACAAGAACGAGCTTGTCGCGGTCGACCTCCTGCATGAAAAACGAGCCGATGGCGCGGCGCCCGGCGATCCACTCGGGATCGGCGACGAAGGGGGCGAGCACGGTGCCTTCACCACGGATGAGCCTCTCGGCTTGGAGAGCGGCGCCGAGGACGCGGTCGAGGTCCCGCCGCCTTCCACCGCGGGTGACGACCATCACGTCGATATCGGACTCACAGTGAGTCGCTTCGCCACGGGCACGCGAGCCGTAGAGCCAGGCCCCGACCAGGTCCTCTCCAAGCTCGCAGCGGAGGAGGTCGACGAACTGGTCGAGAGCTTTGCGCTCGCGATCGCCGAGGAGGGCTCCGGTGAGGGCTGGCATGGTTTTCGGTTTCTAGCTCTCGGGGGTTGTCGGTTCGTCGCAGCGTGATATTGCTCGCACGTCGACCTTGGCCATCAGGCCGTCTTGCCGCTGCCCGTGGGCACTCTCAGAACATCCGGAGGAGGCGTCGTGGCGGCGAATTCGGCCTGGTAGGCGTAAGGTCGATATCCGGTCGCAAGCTCGACGAGAGCTTTGAAGCTTGTCGGCAACGCCACTACGGCTCCCCTCTCCCGGTCGAGCGCGGACCCTACTTGGCTGAAGGAAGGGATGGCTCGCTCGGTGGCCTGATCGAACGGTTTGGCCGTGCTGATGTTGGCACTACGAGGAGCAGTCCGTCACCATGGGCCCATGGCCACGAGCTTCGATCCTCACGTCGGGCGCGACTGGATCGAGCGCGTTTCGGGGGCCGAGCGCGAGACCGTGCGCGACGACTTGGCGGTCGAGGAGCCGCTCGAGATCCGCGTCGACGGCGAGCCGCTCGCGGTCACCATGCGAACGCCGGGAGAGGACGAGGAGCTCGCGGTCGGCTTCCTCGCCGGGGAGGGGTTGATCGCCGGGCGCGATGACGTCGCCTCGGCGGGCCTGAGCGACGATCTCGCCGCCAACGTGGTCGAGGTCCACACGCGCTCGGGCCTGCGACGCGACCCGGCGGGCGAGCGGCGGTTCTACCTCACCTCGTCGTGCGGGGTGTGCGGAAAGGGCGCGCTCGAGTTCGTCCGCCGCGAAGCCCCGGCCACGCCGGCGGACCGCCGCCCCGTCCCGCCGCTCGAGCCCGAGGCCATTCTCGCCCTGCCCGCGCGCGCCCGCCGCGAGCAGGCCATCTTCGAGCGCACGGGTGGCCTCCACGCCACGGCACTGTTCGCCCCGGACGGAGAGCCGGCGGTCGTCCGCGAGGATGTCGGACGCCACAACGCCATGGACAAGGCGCTCGGCAGGCTGTTGCTGGAGAGCCGCTACCCGCTCTTGGACGAGGGCCTGCTCGCCTGCCTCAGCGGGCGAGCATCCTTCGAGCTGGTCCAGAAGGCGAGCATCGCCGGGCTCGCGGGGCTCGTGGCCGTGGGCGCGCCCTCGACGCTTGCCGTCGAGCTCGCGCGCGAGCAGGGCATGCTCCTGTGTGGCTTCGTCCGCGGCGACTCCTTCAACGTCTACGCGGGGGCCGAGCGACTGGCGGTGTGAGCCGGCGCCGGGAGCCGAGGCGGCGCATCGCCCGCCTGGACTACCATGCCGCGCGCGATGAGCGTCTGGGTATGGGTCTTCATGGTGCCTTGGGTGCTGCTCGGCATCGGGGCCGTCGTATTCGCCGTTGCGGGCGGGCGTCGGCGCGGTCGCGGTGTCCCGACGACCGGCGGCGGCGGCACGGTCAAGGTCCTGATCCCGATCCTCTACGTCGTGCTCGGGCTGGCCGTGCCGGCGATCGCCATCGTCGCGCAGGGGGAGGCGGTCGGCGGAACGAGAACGCTTGCTGCGGAGGAGGGCAACGAGGAGCTCGAGCGCGGCAAGGAGCTCTTCCGTCAAAACTGCGCAGGCTGCCACACGCTGGCCGCGGTCCAGGCCAAGGGCGTCACGGGGCCGAGCCTCGACCGGCTCGGCAACGTCAGCCGGCGCCGCGTGCTCGCGGCGATCAGCAACGGCGGCACAGGCAAGCTGCAGATGCCGGCCGGCCTGCTCGACGGCGAGAACGCGGAGGCGGTCGCCGCCTACGTGTCGCGCGTCGCCGGTAAGTAGCTGAGTCGCGCGGCCGCCTCGACCGAGCCTGGCGGCCGGTATCTCTTAGACGGGGTTTACCCCCGGCCGGTAGAAATCCGTTCGAGGTCGGCGGCCGTATACGGAGCGAGACCGTCGAGACGCTCCGGAGACCGGGCCGAAGCTATACTTACCTCTCGTAAGCAACGTGCAGAAAGCCAAGCCATGAAGACTCAGGAGAGCAGGTTCCAAGTCCATGACGATCTGACCGCGCCGGAGCGCAGCCTGCCCGTGCTCAAGGGCGCGCTGGCCGGCGGCGGGCAGCTGCCGAACTTCGTCGGCGTCCTCGCGGGTTCGCCCGCGACCCTACGGGCCTACGCTCGCCTGCGCTCCGAGCTTCGTCACGGCGCCCTGCCGCTCAAGACCCAGCAGCGGATCGCGCTAGCTGTGGCCGAGCATCAGCGCTCGACCTACGCGCTCTCCACGCTGGCCCGAACCGCTCGCGAGGCCGGGCTCGGGCTCGACGAGGTCACGCTGGCGCGTAGCTTCGAGTCGAGCGAGGAGCGCGAGGCCACGATCCTGCGCTTCGTCCGCGGTCTGCTCGAGAGCGAGGGCGCGCCGCCGCTGCATCTCCACGAGGAGGCGCGGGAGGCCGGCTGGACCGACGAGCAGGTCCTCGAGGCCGTCGCCCACGTCGGACTCAACACCTTCTCGAACCTGATCACCCGCGCGGGCGACGTCCCGCGTGACGGGTCGGGCGAGGAGACCCGGCTCCTCCAAGCCGCCTGAGCGAGGGGCGGTCCCGGCCGTCGCCGGGACCTTCCCGCCC
>JACCUC010000154.1 GCA_013812065.1 Thermoleophilaceae bacterium
CGCGCTGACGCTCGCCGCCTGACAGCGTTCGCGGGCGCGCCTCGGCGAGGTGGGCGACGCCGAAGCGCTCGAGCAGCGCCTCGGCGCGGCGGCGGCGCTCCGCCCGCCCGCGAACCTCACCGCGTAGCCCGTAGGCGACGTTCTGCCACGCCTGCAGGTGGGGGAAGAGGGCGTAGTGCTGGAAGACGTAGCCACACTGCCGCAGCTCGGGAGGAACGTCGGTCCCGGCCTCGGTGTCGAGCCAGGTCGCCTCGCCGCAGCGGACGCGCCCCCGGTCGGGGCGCAGGAGTCCGGCGACGATTCGGAGCACCGTGCTCTTCCCCGCGCCCGAGGGGCCGGCGAGGGCGAGGCAGGACGCGGCGGGCACGGCCAGCTCGATCGCCAGCTCGAAGGCACCGAGCCTGAGCTCGGCACCGAGCTCGAGGCCGGCACCCTCTCCCGCCGGGAGCGGCTTGCGAGCACGCACGGCGGCGGTCAGCGGGCGAGGAGGCCGGGCGCCACCCGCCCCCCGACGAGCTTCACCGAGAGCAGCAGCGCGCCGGAGATGGCCACCAGTACCGCCGAGAGCGCGAGCGCCGCCGTCAGGTCGGTGGCGAAGAGCTCATAGATCGCGAGCGGAGTGGTCTGGGTAACCCCGGACAGCGACCCGGCGAAGATCAGCGTCGCCCCGAACTCACCGAGCGCCCTCCCCCACGCGAGCGCGAGTCCCGAGAGGAGCCCGGGGAGGGCGCTCGGGACCATGACCGAGAGGAAGGTCCGCGCCTCGCTCGCGCCGAGCGTCCGCGAGGCCTCGAGCCAGGTGCGATCGACCGCCGAGAACGCGGCCTGGGCCTGGCTCAGGAAGAACGGCGCGGCCACGAAGACGAGCGCGACGATCACGCCCGCCGTCTCGAAGACGAGCCGCACGCCCGCGTCCTCGAGCCAGCCGCCGAGCAGCCCCTGGGGCCCGAGTGCCGCAAGGAGGGCGATGCCGGCGACCGCCGGGGGCAGGACGAGCGGGAGCTCGACAAGCGTGATCACCGCCGAGCGTCCTCGAAACGAGCGCGTCGCGAGCACGTAGGCCGCCGGAGCTCCGACGACGACGATCACGGCAAGCGCGGCGAGCGTCGCCTTCAGGCTCAGCGACAGCGCGTCGAGGGCGCCGGGGTCACCGAGGCTCGCGACCAGCTCTCGAGGCCCCGCGCCGGCGAAGATGGCGACGACCGGGAGGGTCAGGAAGCAGAGCGCGAGCGCCAGGGCGAGCGTGACGAGCGCCCCGAACGGGCGCACGACCCTCACCGCGGCGGCGGCCCGAAGCCGGCGGCACGCAGGATCCGAGCACCTCGACCGGAGCGCAGGCCAGCGACGAACCGGCGTGCCAGCTCGGGCCTATCTCCGCCCCTGACCACCGCGGCCGCGTAGGCGGCCTGCGGGCGAAGTCGCTCGGGTAGGACGAGCGCGCGCAGGCGACCCCCGGCGGCGACCACGTCGCTGCGGTAGACGAAGCCCGCGTCGGCGGCGCCGGCGACGAGCTTGGCCACGACGCCCTTGACGTCGGGCTCCTGCGAGCGCACCCGGGCGAGGATGCGCCCGGCCCGCTGCGCCCCAAGGCGCGAGAGCACCGCGCGGGTGTAGGAGCCGACCGGGACGGACGGCGATCCGACGACGAGGTCGGCGCCCCGGCGCTCGAGGTCCGAGAGCGCGCCGATCTCTGAGTCCGCGGGCACGGCGAGCACGAGTGCGTTCGTGGTGAAGGTCACCGGGCGCTCGACGAGGCCCTCGCGGTGGAGCGCGCCCGGGAGCTTCGCGTTGGCCGCGGCGTAGACGTCCGGCCGGGCGCCCTGGCGGATCTGGGCGGCGAGCTCGTCGGAGCCGGCGAACGAGAAGCGTGGCGAGCCGCCTTCGAAGCCCTCGTCGTAGCGCCCGAAGGCCTCGGCGAGCGACGCGGCGGCGGAGACGGTGAGCGGCTCCTCGTCGCTTCCGGCCGGCCCCTGCCGACCGCACCCCGCGGCCGCCAGAGCGAGCGCGGCGAGCGTGCACACCCCCGCGAGGAGGGACCGCCCGCGCCTCACTCGCCGCTCCGCTCGAGCATCACCGAGGTCGCCTTCACGGTCGCCGTGGCCGGAACGCCCGGCGCGAGTCCGAGGTCCTCGACCGCGTCGCGGGTGACCGCGGCGACGAGCCGGAACGGCCCCGCCTCGAGCTCGACGATCCCCATCACCCCGTCGACCTCGACCGAGCGCACGCGCCCGGGCAGGCGGTTTCGCGCCGACAGCGCCTCCCCCGGAGCGCTCCGGCGCCGCCGTGGTCGTGCCGCCAGCCGCTCGACCTCGTCGCTTGGAACCCGGCGGCGGTTGCGCTCGTCGCGCGTCGTGCGCAGCTTGCCGGCCCGGTCCCACCGGCGCAGGGTGTCGAGGCTCACCCCGAGCGCGTGGGCGGCCTCGCCGAGCGAGAGGTCGGTGGCCATGCGCCTAAGCATTGCATAGGTAGAGAGCGGGAGGCGGGCGGTCCGCACCGGTTGGCCGCGGATTGGCTACGAGCCGAGCGGGTACCGTCTCCGGTCATGGATCGCGGCCGGTGGCGCCCATGACTACTCCCCTCCCCCAACCGGCCGGCGGTCCGACCGCTCCGAGCCGGCCGGTTCCCGCCCTGCGCCCCCGCCGTCGCGGGCCGCGCCGGGCGCTGGCAGCGCTCGGAGTCATCGTCCTGCTCCTCGCCGGGCTCCTCACCCTGCTCGTGATCGGCGTCGAGGTCGGCCCGGTGGCACTCGTCACCGGGCTCGTGCTCGCCGTCCTGCCGGTGCCGATCTACGTCGGGCTCGCGCTCTTCGTCGATCGCTTCGAGCCCGAGCCGCCGCAGCTCCTCGCCTGGGCGTTCTTCTGGGGGGCCACCGGCGCGACGCTGATCGCGCTGATCGTCAACTCGGCCGGTCAGCTCCTCGTCGGTTCGACGTTCGGCTCGGCCGTGGGCGAGCTCTACGGCGCGTCCCTGTCGGCGCCGGTGGTCGAGGAAACCGCAAAGGCGGTCGTCCTGCTCGCGATCTATCGCTGGCGGCGCGCGGAGTTCGACGGCGTCCTCGACGGCATCGTCTACGCGGCCATGGTCGGCCTTGGCTTCGCCTTCACCGAAAACATCCTCTACTACGGGCGCACGGCCCTCGAGGGCGGCGTTCCCCTCGCTGCCGTCTTCTTCGTGCGCGGAGTCCTGGCCCCGTTCGCCCACCCGGTGTTCACGGCGCTCACCGGCGTCGGGCTCGGCTTCGCGGCCCTGCGACCGGGCCTCTCACGCCGGGTCCTGCCGGTGGTCGGGCTGCTCGGGGCGATGATCCTGCACAGCCTCTGGAACACCTCGGCCGGCGTTGGGGGCGGACTCGGCTTCCTGACCGTCTACGTCGTCGTCATGTTGCCGGTCT
>JACCUC010000036.1 GCA_013812065.1 Thermoleophilaceae bacterium
CGGCAGACATGATGAGCGAGCATCCGACGGTGGTCGAGTCCGACACGAGCATCGCCGAGGCGGCGCGGATCATTCACGACACGGGCCACAACCGGCTTCCCGTGGTCGAGCACGGCCGCCTGGTGGGTGTGGTCACGCGCGTCGACGTGCTCGGCGGCCTCGTGGCGTGAGGTCGAGGCTGGATGGGGCATCCATGCCCCGTCCAGATCGCTGACGTGCCGGTCCGCGCCCTCGCGCGCGTCCGCACCGGCGCGATCGAGGCCAACTGCGCGCTTCTGCGCTCCAAGCTGAGCGGCGACACCGCGCTGTGCGCCGTGGTCAAGGCCGACGGCTACGGCCACGGAATGGTCCCCTGCGCAGGGGCTGCGCTGGCCGGAGGCGCGAGCTGCCTGGCGGTCGCCACCGCGGCCGAGGCGGTCGAGCTGCGGGCGGCCGGCTTCGAGGTTCCGATCCTCGTGCAGGGAGCGCTCACCCGTATCGAGGCGCGCGCGGCAGTCGAGGCCGGAGCCGACGTCGTCGCCTGGCGCGAGGGCTTCGTGCGCGCGGTCGCCGCCGACGCCGGCGCTGCGGCCGTCCCCGCGCGCGTGCACGTGAAGCTCGACACCGGCATGGGCCGCCTGGGGACCGCCGACCCGGTCGAGGCCCGCGCGATCTGCGATCTCGTGGCCGGCGACGCCCGACTCGAGCTCGTCGGCCTCATGACCCACTTCGCCACCGCCGACGAGCGCGGAGACGATCACTTTCCCGCCCAGCTCGAGCGGTTCCGGGCGTTCGTGGACGAGATCACAGCCGTGCATCCCCGGGTGATCGCCCACGCCGCCAACAGCGCCGCCGTGTTCCGCGACCCGGCCGCCCATTTCGACCTTGCTCGTTGTGGGATCGCGGTCTATGGGCTCGACCCCTTCGGAGAGGATCCGGCGGCGCGCGGCCTCGAGCCCGCGCTCGCGCTCGAATCTCACCTCGCCGCGCTCAAGCGCTTCGAGCCGGGCTGGAGCGCCGGTTACGGTCGCACCTGGCGCGCGGAGCGTCCGACCTGGGTGGGCATTGTCCCGCTCGGCTACGGGGACGGTTGGCGCCGCGGGCTGTCGAACCGCGCCGACGTCCTCGTGGGAGGCCGGCGGCGCCCGCTCGCCGGCACGGTGAGCATGGACAACGTCGCGGTCGAGCTGGGCCCCGATCCCGGCGACCGGGTAGGCGATCCCGTCGTCCTGATCGGAGCCCAGGGCGACCAGCGCATCCTCTGCGAGGAAGTGGCGCAGCGACTCGGGACCATCAACTACGAGGTCACCTGCGGCCTCCTGCCGCGCATCCCGCGGCTCCACGAGGCCGGGTGAACGAGCTCACCGAGCGCCTCGGCGCCGAGAGCACGGTGCAGGCGGTGCGCGCGGCGCTGGGTGCGGACGCGGTCGCGGCCTGGCTCGTCGGGGGCACGGTCCGTGACGCTGTGCTCCGGCGGCCGCTGCGCGACGTCGACCTGGTGGTCCCCGGCGACCCGGAGCCCGCCGCCCGCGCGGTCGCGAGTCACGTGCGCGGACCCGTCTTTCCGCTGTCCGAGGCCTTTGGGGCCTGGCGCGCGCTCGATCGCCGCGAGGGCTGGTGCTGCGACGTGTCGACGATGCGGGGAGCCACGATCGAGGACGATCTGGCCGACCGCGACTTCACGGCCAACGCGGTCGCGGTGCCGCTCGCGGGCGGCGCTCCCGTCGATCCTCTCCGCGGGCTTGCCGATCTCGCGGACGGCCGCCTGCGCGTCGTCGGCGGGCCGGACCTCGAGAGCACGGCCTACGCGACCGATCCGCTGCGGCCATTGCGGCTCGCCCGCTTGGCCACCGAGCTCCCGCTCGCCCCCGACGCCGAGACCGAACGGCTCACCCGTGAGGCCGCGGCCCGTGTCACGCAGGCGTCGCCCGAGCGGGTATTCGCCGAGCTCAGGCGGATCCTGGTCGCCGAGCGGGCGTTGGGGGGCCTCGCACTCGCCGACCGCCTCGGCCTGCTCGGCGCCGTCCTACCCGAGCTCGACGCCCTGCGCGACATCGAACAGAGCCACTTCCACCATCTCGACGTACACGGGCACACGCTCGAGGTTCTCGGCCGTCAGATCGAGCTCGAGGGCTCGCTCGCCGCGACGTTCGGCGCGGAGATCGCCGAGCCGCTCGAGAGCGTGCTTGCCGAGCCTCTCGGGGACGAGCTGACCCGCGGCCAGGCGCTGCGCTTCGGCGCTCTCCTCCACGACATCGGTAAGCCGGCGACCCGCGGCGTGCGGCCCGACGGGCGCGTGACCTTCATCGGCCACGACCGGGTCGGCGCGGAGATGGTGAACGCCATCTGCCGCCGGTTGCGCACGAGCGAGCGCCTCCGCTCCTTCCTGTCAGTGCTCACCGCCCACCATCTCAGCCTCGGGTTCCTCGTCCACGAGCGCCCGCTCTCGCGGCGCGCGATCTTTCGCTACCTGGCCGCCTGCGAGCCGGTCGAGGTCGAGGTGACGCTGCTCTCGTGCGCTGACCGACTCGCGACCCGCGGCCGCCGCCACGAGCAGGCGATCGCCGCTCACCTCGAGCTCGCGCGGGAGCTCATGGCCGAGGCGCTCGCCTGGCGCGCCCAGGGCGGGGCGCCTCGCCCACCCCTGCGCGGCGACGAGCTCGCCGCCGAGCTCGG